>CAYGXH010000318.1:0-4150 GCA_964353675.1 uncultured Chlorobiaceae bacterium | reverse complement strand
AGTCAAACGCGGTAAAATGACGCTCTCAAAAGATGGTAAAAAACTGCTACAGTCCCGGAATAGATCTGACTTGTTCCATCGTCTGTTTCAGACATTCACACTCAGTAACAGTTGGGCATCAGCAGATCGATACACAGACTTTCCCATAGCTCAACTAGGGTGGGGATTCTCAATATACCTTCTTCTACGGTTCGGGCAGGAGCCAAGACAAGTGAGCTTTTACGCAGAGAAATACCTCAAGGCGTTTCCTACAATGCTTAAATACATCCGACCAATAACCCGTAATTCCCCCATCATTGATTTTATAAACTGTTACGAGACTCGTACCTACCCTCGGTTCCTGGAGTGGTTTGGTATGATCCGTTATATGAGCGAACGCTCGTTCTATGAACGCTACAAGGCATTCATCGCTCCGACCGAGGTTCTCACAAGAGTGTTCCTCTTGCGATAAAAAATAAAGTTGGGAGGTGCAATGTTTAAAAAACCTAAAGGTGTGCGTCGCGTGATCAGGGAAAAACAGGCCGATCCAATTCAGAATCGGCCTGAGCCGTAGCGGGGGCCGTGTCTAATAATAACTTTCAAATTCAGGACCTTCCAAATCAAGTGAAAATCGATGTTATCACGAATTTGACATTTCCTTTTTCCGAATCGGAGGATGATATTCTTTGTGAGATGGAGTTGGAATAATTGTTTTAATTGATGAGTCTACTTATTCAGAGGAGGAAAAACACACAGATTTAAAAGGAAAACACTGATTCTTCTTGTTAAAGCCTGTTTTTGATTTTATATCAAATTCTTCCTACCTTCTTTCATCATATCCATGGGAATTATGATCCACCAAAAAGACGGCGGACAAGTCGGTCAGACCATATCACATTATAAGATCCTCGAGAAGCTCGGTGAAGGAGGGCTTGCCCACCGTAGCTATACTCATATTCTTTGGAAATACTTATGATCGGTAAAACTATTTCTCATTATAAAATTATCGATAAGTTAGGCGAAGGTGGGATGGGTGTAGTATATAAAGCCCACGACACTAAGCTTGACCGGGATGTTGCGTTAAAATTCTTACCACGCGATATCTCTCAATCAGACGAAGAGCGCAATCGCTTCATCCATGAAGCAAAAGCCATCTCTGCACTCGATCATCCAAATATCTGTACTATTTATGAAGTGGACGAAATCCCCGATGGTCAAATGTTCATCGCCATGGGCTACTATGAAGGTACATCAATAAGTAAAAAAGTCGAGAAAGGACGCCTCGATGTAGCTGAAGCAGTGTGTATTGCTATACAAATTGCAGAAGGACTGCAAGCAGCACACGAAAAAGGTATTGTGCATCGGGATATAAAGAGCAGTAACATCATAGTAATGGATAAGGGACAGGTTAAAATCCTCGATTTCGGTTTGGCACGGAAGAAAGGACTGAGCAAACTAACAAAAACTGGAACAACAGTAGGTACTGCATCGTACATGTCACCTGAACAGGCACGCGCAGAGACTATTGATCACCGGACTGACCTCTGGTCGTTAGGTGTTGTGCTGTATGAAATGATTACAGGAAGATTGCCTTTCCGTGGAGAATATGAAGCGGCGATATTGTATTCGGTTGTAAACGAAGAACCACAGCCAATACAAACATCTGTACCTGATGCATCACCAGAATTAGTACATATTATCCGTCGTGCTTTAGAGAAGGATCCTGCAGAGCGGTACCGGACAGCAGAGGATATGCTGATAGATCTCAGGCGCTTGAAGAAGGATACCTCGAGAACGGGTTTTGCACCTGTATCTGGTTCAAGGAAAAGGTTATCGTCTTGGAAAAATAGAATGCTTATTGCCGCTGGAGTACTAATTCTTCTATGTGTTTTAGTTTATCTGTTCTATTTTAAGAAAAGTGTAGAAATAAATCCTAATTTCACATCACGCTGGATACAAGTTCCCTTTATTTCTCTCGCATATCCTGCTCTCTCACCAGATGGAAAATGGATTGTCTTCGGAGCAGAAGATAAAATTAAGAAATGGGATTTATATATCGTAAGTACAACTGGCGGTGATGTGCGACGTCTGACACAGGATTCATCTGCTAAGATATATTCCTCAAATATTTCATTTGATGGTGAAAAGATTGTATATGAAAACGAATCTAGTGAAATATGTACCGTACCCATAATAGGTGGAATTAGTAAAAAAATTGGAATGGGAGCTACGCCAAAATGGTCACCAGACGCTAAACGGATTGGTTATATATTACCACCATGGGGATATCCCCGAAGCAAGAGCGGTAACGGCGAATTCTGGACAATGAACCCCGACGGTACAGATCCTCATCTCGAATTTATGGATTCAATTGTTTCAAGGGATTTTACTTCTATTCTCTCTTTCGCCTGGTCACCCGACGGTCGATCTGTCGCTTGGGTACGCCAACTTAAAGAACGCTATTGCGAGATCGTGATACATGACTTGGAGAATCACATAGAGCGTACCGTTATTTCAGATAAAACGGAGAAGAATGAAATATGCTGGACTACCAATAACCAGCTTATCTATTCATCGATTATCACAGATGAGAAAAATCTTTGGACTCTCCCAGTTTCTGGTGGCAAGCCAGTTCCGATAACAAAGGCATTAGCTAGTGTAGATTTTCCAACAGTCTCGACGGATGGACAAAAGCTTCTCTTCCGCCAAACAAAGACAACGGGTCATCTTTGGTTAGCGAATCTTGACGGTTCGGGGAAACGTGAGGAGGTTTTCTCGAGTGAATACTATTTTGATTTCCCCGACATTTCTCCGGATGGGAAATACATTGTTGTTGGTATGCGGCATCCAGGTGCAAGAACTCAACACTTATTTATCCTAAATCGTGACGGTTCAAACATGCACCAGATAACAACCGGAGAAATCATTTGTTATGGACCTCGTTGGTCTCCTGACGGGAAGATGATTTCCTACTTTGCCATGGGTAGATATGAACCTTTCGATTCTTGCAAGGTTTATCTTATAAATCCTCACAAGCTTGATATTCCTCGATATTTATTCCATGGGAGCGATCAAACTTGGGTAGATTCAGTTACCCTCGAAATGTACTACTTTGATGGCTCTATATATCGGATTGGGCGGGGATACATCGATGGAAAACCGGTTATACCGTTTGCGAATGACTCTATGGAGGTCCGTACGTTTTGTAATGGACAATATGTTTACTATAAAGACTTCCACATCAAAGCGGATCGTGCTAGAGAGCCAGGTAAGATTTGTCGATTTAAAGATTGGGATGGAATCGGTCCAAAGAATGGAATAAAGCTAAAGGTATTTTGGATCGAGATCAACTATGATGCACTATATGGATGGGATAGCACTGAGATATTTCGCATATCCTTTCATGATTGGAAGATGACAAAACTGAATGTCAATGTTCAAGGTGTCGTTCTTCCATTTGGCCTGTTTATCCGGACTACTAGAGACGGGAAGGAAATGGTCTATAGGACATCTGATCGGAGTAATAGGCTAGGTGTAATTGAGAATTTGTTTAAGTGAGTTATATTCTATTTATTTTCAGTTTTTAAAAAAATCATCTACTGTATGTCGTCAAAACCTTTCGGACAAAATAGAGACTAAATTGATAGATAAATTTTCATATAATCAAATTGTAAATTCTTGAGGCTGTAGATTCGTATCGGGATGTTGAAAAATAATAGGCCGATCCAGTTTAGAATCGGCCTGTGGCGTAGCGGGGGCAGGATATATTCTGCACTAATAAACACGAATCCTGATGTAATCGTGATAAGGGAGATGAAAATATAAAAATCAATAAAATTGAAATCAGGAACACTTCAAACCTAACCTGATAGGATTTATCACCGACGAGCAATTTCTCTTTCTAATGTCAAATTTATGAATTCTCGTTACTGTAAGTCATTATATTTCAATGAGAAGAATTTTTTTGTTTTAAATCCTTTTTTTAAACGCAAATCATCACTTTTCAGGGGAGGGTCAGCACCAGAGGCTACGCTCCCAGCTCAGACAAACCATTTGAATCTGAACAGGGATTTAACTATCATTCCACTTGGTACATAAAATGGGGGCAGGTCACCCCCATATCGGCTGGCTAAACGACATTCGTTAATACACTAGTTGTGCTTCATGCTAA
>CAYGXH010000317.1:0-4156 GCA_964353675.1 uncultured Chlorobiaceae bacterium | reverse complement strand
AAAAGGTTTCATGTTCACGATGGATATGGTATTTTCCGCGGGCGTGAAAAGGGACTTAAATTTGCCATCATCTCTGGACGTACCTCAAGTGTTACTGCGTTCCGGGCACGTCGGCTGAAAATCACCGATGTTCACCAGGGTTCAGAGGATAAAGTAATACCGTTCCGAAAAATCATAAAGAAATACCGGCTTACTCCCGATGAAGTTTGTTTCGTCGGGGATGATGAGTTTGATCTGTCCCTGCTTCGACTGGTAGGAGTCAGCGCCGCTCCTGCAGATGCGATAGGCAGGGTAAGGAGGGAGGTCGATTATATTTCTAGCAAACGTGGTGGCCGGGGAGCCGTCCGAGAAATCATCGATATGATCCTTACCGCAAAAAAGCTTCTCTAGAGAGGAATATGGTATGAAAGATACAGCGTCCATAATCGAAACAGGGAAAAATGTCGTCAGGATCGAAGCTGAATCGGTCGCTTTGCTGGAAAAACGTATCGACGAGAATTTTGCCCGTGCCGTAAACACTGTATACAACTCACACGGGCGCGTTGTGATCACGGGTATGGGAAAATCAGGTATCATTGCACGAAAAATCGGAGCAACATTGAACTCAACCGGTACACCGGCAATGTTTCTACATCCGTCGGATGCTGTGCACGGCGATTTCGGCATGGTCAGGAAAGAAGATGTCGTAATCTGCATTTCTAAGAGTGGGAATACACGCGAACTAAACCAACTTGTCCCTCTATTTAAAAGAATCGGTGTCCCGATTATCGCAATGGTCGCAAACCTTAATTCACCGCTCGCGCGGGAAGCAGATATCGTACTCGATATCAGTGTAAAGGAAGAAGCATGCCCGCACGATTTGGCTCCGACATCCTCCACTACCGCAACGCTTGTTATGGGGGATGCTTTCGCGATGGCGCTGCTTGATCAACGAAATTTTACCATCGAAGACTTTGCTCTTTACCACCCGGGTGGAAGTCTCGGTAAGCGTCTCCTCCTCAAAATTGAAGAGATGATGGTCAGCGGCGATAATGTCCCTAAAGTCAGATATGATGTTCCCCTCCGTGATGCAATCCTCGAGATCACATCCAAACGCCTGGGTGCAACCTGTGTCGTCGATGAACGCGGTATCCTTGTTGGGATTGTTACCGATGGTGATTTACGACGGCTTCTCCAGAAGACGACCGATTTGACGCATCAAACTGCTGAAATGGCAATGACCCGCCACCCGAAGACAATATCGAAGGATGTGCTGGCAGCAGTGGCTCTACAGGAGATGGAAGCCTTTAAAATAACCCAGCTCATTGTCGTCGACGATAAACACCGGCCAATAGGGATTATCCATCTGCACGAGTTAGTCGAAGCAGGTTTGGGAAGAGAAAATCAATAAATACAGCGTTCGTGAATATAAAGAAACCATCCATTAGTATACACTCTCCGTCGGCTCGTGGTTCCATTCTCTACCCGGCTATGCTTCTCGTTATTCTCGGAATCGCTTTATTCACTCTCAACGGATGTGAGGGAAAAGTAAAACCTTCGGTCACAAGTCTCGAAGGCGGACAGGATGTGCCTTCACAGGAAAGCTGGAATGCTACAATCACATTCACCGATTCCGGAAGGGTAACGGGTATCCTCCGGGCAGGTCACATTCTTGTTTATTCGACACAGAAAATAACCCTACTCGATTCTATGATCACAGTCGATTTCTACGATGATAATATGCAGCACACCTCCGTCCTAACAGCCCATAGAGGTATGGTGAATGATGCAACACAGGACCTTGAGGCGCGTGAAAGTGTCGTTGTCATCTCCGACAGCGGTTCAACTCTCCGGACGGAATCTCTTTTCTGGACAAACAGAACTCAAAAAATTCATACTCCTGAATATGTGGAGATAACGACTCCTACGGAACAGATCCAGGGACAAGGATTCGAATCGGATCGGAGTCTGAAGAATCGGACTATCTATAAGGTCACCGGACAAGCGAAACCGGATGGGAAATAACGACAAGATGAGCAGGAAACTATATTTGATATCAATTATCTTCACTTTGATGTTTCTCTGTGTTGGATTGGTTTATTCCCAGGATGATGAGGATTTTATAATACTTGATCATGCAGATAGCCTCGTAAAAACAGAAGTAAACGGCGAAGAAGTGAACCGTCTTATCGGGAATGTGCGCATGCATCAGGGAAATACAATAATATCATGTTCCCGTGCTACTCAATACCTGATCACTAATACCGTAGATTTGGACGGAGTCGTGGAAGTTCGTGACGACACGATGAGGTTGGTTGGCGCACGCGGGAAGTATCATGTAAAAGAAAAAATTGCAGAGGCATTCGACCGCGTCATGCTGCAGGATCCGCAGACAGCTCTCAATGCATCGTACGGAAAATATTATGTCAATGAAAAGCGGGCTTACTTCAGGGGAGATGTATACATCGAAGACAGTGCATCGATCGTGACAGCCGATGAAGTGCAATATTACCGCGAGGATGGGAAAGCAATCGCCGACGGGAATGTAAAGATAGTCAATAGGGGGAACCGGCTGACTATCTTCGGAAATCATTTTGAGAATTATCCGAATCGAAAATACAGCAAAGTAACTTCGGATCCATTGGTTATGCAGATCGATGGCAATTCCAGGGGCAGTTACGATACGTTATTCGTTACGGCGCTTATGTTGGAATCGTACAGAGATTCGGTCGAAAGATTAATCGCCACTGACAGCGTAAAAATATTCCGAAGCGGTCTTGCCGCAAAAGCTGGTTTGTGCGTTTATTATACGGCTATCGACAGCATCGACCTCCGGAACAATCCGTATGTATGGTATCAGACCGGTCCGTTAACGGATAATCAGGTATCCGGAGAAACGATCTTTATTGCATTGGATGAGCGTCGTCTTAAAACTGTGTATGTCCGCGAGAAAGCGGTCGCGATCTCAAGAGCCGATACAATCCTGACAAAAAGGTTCAACCAGATGACCGGTAAATCAATTACACTCCATTTTATCGGTGATAAGGTGGACAAGATAAATGTAATTACCACGGCAACGGTTCTCTATTATCTTTTCGATAAGAAGATGCCGAATGGAATGAACATCACGACAGGCGATGAGGTTATTATCATGTTCCATGAAGGTGCGATCGAGAGAATCAAGGGAATTTCAGGCATTGAGGGTAAATATTTTCCGGAAAAATTAATATTTGGCAAGGAGTCGGAGTATAATTTACCTGAATTTAACTGGAGGGAACCGAGGCCCCAACGCACCCATGATCCTCGTGTAGATTAGAGAGTAGATAATTCATATATTGTACCCATGACAGAAGAACAGGAAATATTGGTAACTATTCCGGAAACTCCCGGCTCATCCGATGTCAGCGTGCTGAGGTCAACGTCGCTTTTCAAGAAATACAGGAAGCGTTTCGTGGTTAATGATGTCAGCATAGAAGTGAAACAGGGAGAGGTCGTCGGTCTCCTTGGCCCGAATGGCGCGGGGAAAACAACAACATTTTACATGATAGTCGGAATGATCAAGCCAACCGATGGTGAAGTGTATTTAAATGATTCTGAGATTACGAAAGAACCGATGTATAAGCGCGCACGCATGGGGATAGGGTATCTATCTCAGGAAGCCTCCGTTTTCCGAAAATTGACGGTGCACGATAATATTACAGCGGTTCTGGAGTTAATGGGATTTTCAAAATCAGAACGCGAAGAACGATGCCAACAGCTTATGGGGGATTTTGGAATATCAAACGTGGCGAAAAGTAAAGGTTACATGCTATCAGGCGGTGAACGGAGGAGAACTGAAATCGCCCGCACTTTAGCAACGCAACCGAAGTTCATTCTTCTCGATGAACCGTTTGCCGGAATCGATCCGATTGCCGTCGAGGAAATCATGCGGATCGTAAAGAATCTGAAAAACCTTGGTATCGGCGTCCTTGTCACCGACCACAATGTTCATGAGACTTTATCTATCACAGATCGGTCGTACCTGCTTTTCGAAGGAAGAATCATTAAATCGGGATCAGCGCAGTATCTCGCAAATGATCCGGAAGCGCGCCGGCTCTACTTAGGCGAAAAATTCAAACTTGACCGGTACGACTGAATCCGCGTAAATTCCTTTGCAGAGCTGCCTGCTCTCTCAATA
>CAYGXH010000316.1:2587-4157 GCA_964353675.1 uncultured Chlorobiaceae bacterium | reverse complement strand
ATCATGAGCTTTAGAATTTTTTCTCCGAGATCATTTCCACTTCCGTCTTTGAGTTCCAGGTGAGCAATATACAATCCTGCGGCAGCCTGAAGCCCGTTTTCATTGTTTAAATCCCATGAGGCAAATTGCGACGTATCGTACTTCTTTATTGTCCTCACGAGTGTACCTGCGAGGTTGAAAATCCTTACCGTCGCATCGTAAGGGAGGTGATTGAAAGTCACAAATTTCTGACTCTTATAAATTTCTGCACGATTCATGCCGTAATATGGATTCGGAAAAACATTTATCCGTTCAATCTCTTTTTTTGCGGCTTCAAGGTCATTGGTCACAACCGCGACCGAGGTAAATACTTTCTCGTCAGCATTGCGCACTTGCTTGTACCTTTCAAAGCGAACGATGGTACCCTGTGGTACAGCTTCACCATCGTCGTCAAGGTCTGCAAAATATGCCCGGCTCACCGTTACTTTAACTGAATTGTACTGCCCCATTTGCCATAGTATCGATCTTATCGTCGGCATATTACTTCTGTAAAGTAGACTATCATCGTACTTCGTACAAACCCATCCGTAATTATAACGGATGCTGTCGATGAGAATTATTATCGGATAGAATGCTTTCATAGGTTTGCCGTTGTATTCCCGATCAAATGTTACCCACGGCGCCCAAGTGGTCTCCGGACCTTCCTGTATCACAGTAGTATACAATTGACGGAAAAGTGTATCCTCTCCCACAATCCGCCGTTCCCACGCGGTAAAAGGAACTCTCACCCATTTCGACCTCAATGCCGTTGAAACCCAGGACAACGTCCAGCTGGAATCGCCGAGGAAGTGGAGCTCCACGTCGTAATCAGAGGGATGCCATCCTGCTAAAGTATCTATTACGGACAGCTGAGGTGCAACGACCATAAAATTTCCACCGGGATTCGCGTTATCAAAGACCTGAGAACGGGTCGGGCCGCTATTTGTCATTACTTCATACACACCCTTTAATCCCATAAGCGGCATCTCCACCCTGAGAGAAAATCCGCGGGTCGTTAAACGCTGGGCGGGATCATCGACGCTGAGTCGACGAAGGAGCGTATCATTGACCGTCGTATCAATGAGCGTCCATTTCGGCTTTTCAGTCATATCCGTCCATTGATCAGAACTTCGGTGAAAGAGAATTTTGTACGCATGACCGTCCGGTTTTGCGGGATCGTAATACTGTATGCTGACAGGAGCGTCGTTGATACCCACCACATCCTGAATATCACGAACCTGCTCCCCGATATCGTACGGATATACGACTCCCGGATTGGGACTGTGCGGAATTGTTTCACGTATGATTAATGCCGATTCCAAACGCTGTTTCGAAAATGAGGGATCCGGATTGTAATATGTAGCAGCAACGGCAAAGTAGTATTTTTGACCGTTGACTAACGGACGGTTCCTGATCTTGTCCTTCGTTATGTATGTGTAACGCGGGGACGCAGGATCGAAGTACTGCACTCTTACCGCTTCTTCAACCGGAGATGTCGGCAGAGGGAACTGGTACAACGCATAAGACTCAAAATGATAACCAAATGAATTGT
>CAYGXH010000316.1:0-2577 GCA_964353675.1 uncultured Chlorobiaceae bacterium | reverse complement strand
ATCTTCATGTGCGTCGTATCGGATTCCCAATCGAGGATAATCTCCCGGTCAAGCTCAACGATGCGGACGTTGGGCGTGGGTAAGCTGGCCACCGACTGAAAGTTCAGATTGTAGACATCCTGCGCTTGATCGTCGATCTTCCTGAGGACGCCAATCCCGTCGCGATTGTCTGCACCAATGGCAGCGATTAACCCGAATACCACTTCCTGCGTATCACCAAATGCAAGCTCAAAAGATCCGGTGGAAAGGAGGAGTCTTCTCTCCCCCGCAGGATCCGTGAGACCATCATTCCACCCCTGATAGTACAGAGGATCTCCGGTAAGCTCGAACTTTGTACAATCCAGCGTAAACGGATCAACAAGACATGACGGAGGGGAAAGCGGCAGGGGCAGATACCCTCTGAGTGAATTCCACAATTCCTGTGAACCTTCATAACTGCCAATATCATAATCAGGCGTTCTTGTGGAATTTGTGAAATAGGTAAAGGCGCTCACAGGCATATTGCGGTAACCTGGAATCGACTGAAAGTTCCATCGCGCCGTGGATGATGAGCCGGCCGGTTCCCGCGGACCCTGTAGGAGGTCGTACCCCACAACTGCAGGAATGAGTTTGAACTTTGAAAACTCTTCGTCCTCCGGCTGTGAATTATAGGCATAAGCGAGATTCCGATCGACATCGCATCCTACGTAATCATCATCAAAATTACCGATATCGGCATCCGCCCATTTTCCGATGTACATCCTTTCGATTGTGGCGCTTGACGGAGTATTTGCCGTACCTTTGTATATCATCCTATATCGCTGGAATATCACATTCTCCAGATTTTCAACGCTGTTATACGCCCAGCACGTTACCTGCAGTTCCAATCCGATGGGCGGAGATCCGTACAACTGCTGTGCGGTGGAGTAGTCGAGGTCATTGCAAACAAACCATAAAACCTGATCGGCTTTCCCGAGACCGGGTTCATCGGCGACGGTGTCGGTATTGCCTGATTCGTCCGGCTGATAGCCCGGAATGCCGTTTCGTTCATAGTACGGCGCGCCTTTCTGCCAGGGCCATTCGAGCCAATCCTTTTTATACTGTGCCCGCAATCTGTCGATGTCGGATTGTCGGATATCTATTGAGGGGATGTTGTAATACTCTGAGGCATCGGAAACCAGATCAGCAACCGCCCAATCCCGACGAATCCTGAATATCCTGATGTCTGCATTCTCCGGATTTTCAGCGATACCGGCTCTGACGATCCTCCCCGGAACCATACCGCTTATATATGTACTGCCGCCTACGCGCGTGATTGGCGATCGTCCATCCTGAACTCTGCCGCCCCAGAGTATCCCGCCTGCATTTATGATGGTCGTTTTGCCTCTTGGGAAGACGACACCGGCGCTCTGCAGTTCGGGATTCTGTTCCATAAGTCCGTCGCTGTTCGCCCACATCGCAATATTATTGATATTAAGAATCGTCGATCGAGGTTTTCCCAGGATTTCGGCATCATGAGATACATCGTTATTTATTTTTCGTGCGGAATCTTTCGCCTGAGGATGGCCGAGTGCAGCTGCACCGGCAAGAAGGATGGGAATTAGTATTCTGGAAATAGCGAGCATCGGTCTGAAAAGAATTTAAGGAATCACAGCATTTTGTTATCGTTAAGGCACACTATAATATGAACATCAATAATAACAGCTTATGGCAATCCCTCCCCATGTACATAAAGTGAGGATTCCATATAATGGAATCCTTTTTGAATATACAAAAAAATAATTAAATATGTAAAAGAAGTGTAGAGCAGAGAGCATAGAGTAGAGAGCGACTAGTAAAACCTCCGACATTTATCTCAGCTCAAACAAGTAAAATGTCGGAGGTTTAACCAGCGATTACAAAAAAAATCCCGACCGCCGATAAGCGAGTCGGGATTTAGGTATCTGTGATTGATACTATTTCACCATCAGCATTTTCCGGGTAGCAGTGAATTGTCCGCCCGGCTTACCTTCTTCACTCAATCTCTGCGCTGTCATGCGGATGTAGTAGACGCCGCTCGGCATCTGGTCACCGTCTGAGTTCACGCCGTTCCACTCAAATGCATACTGACCGGGGAAGAAAGAGGCATCAATGAGCGTCATTACCTCTTTCCCGAGAATATCATAAATAACCAGTTTTACATGCGCGGAGTGATCGCCTGAAAATTGAATCTTTGTCGATGGATTGAAGGGATTCGGGTAATTTTGATAAAGAGTAAATCCGCGCGGCACATCAGGTTCGACGTAACGGACATCTTCCGGGACCGGAAATGCACCGTACTTTACGATGTACAATGCCCTGATTGAATTACTTGCCACTGTAACACTCGTATCAATATCCATTCGGGCGCGTACGGACGGTATGAGAAGATTATCCAGAATAACCATGCTATCACAAATCGATCGGATAAACGTCCTGGGCCAGGAAACCTTAACCGGGTAATCACCGATACCAAGCTGGAATGTAAATTGAAACGTATCCACCTGCGAATAATTATGGAACCTGACAATATCAACCATAAGTCCTTCGCCTATCAACGGCGAGACAAACCGGGCATCG
>CAYGXH010000315.1:0-4161 GCA_964353675.1 uncultured Chlorobiaceae bacterium | reverse complement strand
CGTAATTCTTACCTACGGAACCGGCGCAATCATGGCTGTACCGGCACATGATCAGCGGGATTATGAATTTGCCAGACAGTATAACCTGCAATTAACCGAAGTAGTTGCAGGAGGGGATATTTCGATTGCAGCTTATACGGACGATGGAGTTGGGATTAACTCTGCAAATGAGGAAGTATCGCTGACCGGGATTCCTACAGCAGAGGCCAAAACTCGCATCACAGATTGGCTCGAGAAAAAAGGATTCGGTAAATCATCTGTTAACTATAAATTACGGGATTGGCTCTTCTCACGTCAGCGTTATTGGGGTGAACCATTTCCTCTCGTCTACCGTGAGGATGGTACTGTCGTTGATCTGCCAGAAAGTGAATTGCCCATCATTCTGCCCGAAAGTTCCTCATATAAACCCAGCGAAACCGGAGAATCGGCGCTCGCTACAATACCTGCATGGGTCAATATGGTTGATCCTTCAACCGGTCAACTTGTCCGTCGCGAAACACATACAATGCCCCAATGGGCCGGTTCCTGCTGGTACTATCTGCGGTTTATCGATCCACACAACGACAAAGAATTCGTTTCTAAGGAAAAAGAACGCTACTGGATGCCTATCGATCTTTATGTCGGCGGAGCTGAACATGCCGTGCTTCACCTCCTCTACGCGCGATTCTGGCATAAAGTGTTGGACGATCTCGGTTACGTCTCCACAAAAGAGCCGTTCACACGCTTGATTAATCAGGGGACTATCCTCGGCGAAGACGGTCAGAAAATGTCAAAGTCACGTGGAAATGTAGTCAATCCGGATGATGTGGTGAAAGAGTACGGTGCCGATTCACTCAGGTTGTTCGAGATGTTTATGGGACCCCTGACGGATACGAAACCATGGTCAACTCATGGCGTTGAAGGAGTTCACCGCTTCCTCAACCGCGCCTGGCGGATGATTGTTACTGAAGACGGTGATCTCAATCCCTCAATTGTGGAATCTCCTCTCAATGAAAATGATGAGCGGTTACTTCATCAGACTATAAAAAAAGTAACGCTGGATATCCAGGGATTCGACCTCAATACCGCGATTTCACAGATGATGGTTTTTGTTAATGAATTTTTAAACAGGGATATAAAATCAAAAAGAGCAATGGAAACATTTGTTCTTCTCCTCTCGCCGTTTGCTCCTCACATTACCGAAGAATTGTGGCATAAGCTTGGTCATACAACATCCCTTGCTTATGAACCCTGGCCCCAGTACGATGAATCGAAAGCAGAAGCCGTTACTGTCGAAATCGTCGTGCAGGTCAACGGAAAAGTGCGAACAAAATTTTCCGTTCAGAAAGATATTGAAGAAGACCGACTGCGGAGTATGGTTCTTAACGATGAAACTGTAAAACGGTATCTTGACGGAAAACAAATTATAAAGATCGTGGTTGTGAAAAACAAGCTCGTGAGCCTTGTCGTCAAATAGACAATGGTTAACATTTCTGTCATAGTCATAACCTATAATGAAGAAAACAACATTGAACGGTGTCTCCGGAGTCTGAAATTCGCCGATGAGATAATTGTCGTGGATTCTTTCAGTACAGATTCTACGGTCGAAAAAGCGCGGCAGTTCACGGAGAAAATTATTCAGCATGATTACGACGGCGATATTCCTCAGAGGTTGAGAGGTTTTTCCTTAGCGAATGGTAACTGGCTCATGTATGTGGACGCCGACGAGGAAGTATCGATTGAATTGAAAGATGAGATACTGAGAGTTATCAGGGAGAGGGATTCCACCGACGGATATTTCGTAGTCAGGAAGGTCTTTTCATTGGGTAAGTGGATCATGCATGGGGGATGGTTTCCGGATCATTCTTTCCGGCTATTCCGGCGAGACCAATACATACCGGAATATGCTGAGGTACATGGCGGCTTTACAACGAAGGGGCATACTGAAATCCTGGGTGGTTTTCTCCTCCATTATTCATATCCAACGATTAATGACTACCTGAGAAAGATGAACGATTATACTTCGCTTCAGGTGTCGAACAAGCTGAAAACCGACAAAGTGGAATCGGTTGGTATCATGAAAATTATTTTCAGTCCGATGTCACATTTTTTTCGCAGATATATCTCGCAAAAAGGATATAAAGATGGAAAGGTCGGATTCGTCCTGGCAGTGCTCAGTGCTATTTCGACTCTGGCTCTTTATTCTAAATTGTGGGAGTATCTGCATAAAAAAAGGAAGGATGTGCCTCTGCCACCCGTAACGAATGCGGAGGTGCGTCATTTAAGGGAACGTTATTACTCAATGTGAACGAAAAGTAGGATGCAGGATTACTTAACCATATTTCTTTCGATTTTCTTATCCAATTGATATCGTGAAATGAACGAATATTTGCGCATACTGAAATTTGTGCGTCCGTACTGGAAACGTGTATTTGCATCCGTATCCAGCACGTTTCTTTCCTCACTGTTTAACGGTCTCTCAATATACCTGTTCATACCTCTGCTTGATATGCTCTTCAATCCGCAGAAATGGATACAATCACAAGGCACAGGCGAGAGTGTTTATGTTCCTGAAGGAATCACCGCCTTTTTTACAAATCTGAAAGATCAGTTTCTGAATTACTTATTCGGCGGCGGTCAGATGGATGCCCTGCTGAAAATATGCATAATTGTATTTCTCGCTTTTTTCCTGAAAAATCTCTTCGGTTATCTGCAATCATTCATTATGAGTTCTGTGGAGGAAGGAGTAATACGTGATATCAGGAACGGCGTTTATCGCCATCTGCATGAGCTTCCCCTCGGTTATTTTACTAATGAGCGAACAGGTGATCTGATTTCCCGCATAACCAATGATGTTGCACTTGTGAACGGGGGCATCAGCGCCCTGTTCGTTACTATGATACGCGATCCTCTCCTCATCATTGTTTTCCTTGGCCTCGCTCTTTCAATCAGCTGGCAGCTGGTTCTGATTTCCCTTGTTGTTTTCCCATTTGCTCTCACGATCATAGGTTGGATTGCCGTAAAACTGCACAGAGAAAGGGGAATTTCACAGGAACGTCTGGCGGATATTACCTCAATACTTCAGGAAACGATCTCTGGGGTCAAACTTGTTAAGGCGTTCGGTATGGAAGAATTTGAAACGAAGAAGTTTAAAAAAGATACCCAGAGATACTTTTCGTCACTTGTGAAGATCACACGAATGCGCGATCTCTCTTCTCCGACTACCGAAGTACTGAGTGTAATTGCGGGAGTTTTCATCATATGGTACGGGGGAACTCAGGTTCTCGCACACGAAGCGCTCAGTGCCAGTGAATTTATAGGTTTTCTTCTCATAATTTTCCAGCTCATGCCGCCGGTGAAAGAACTTACGAGTATTAACAATCGGATCAAGGAAGCGAGCGCTGCCGCTAAGCGGATTTTTGAAATCCTCGATATGAAACCATCTATTACCGACGACGCAAGTGCAGAGACACTCGGGACTTTTAATGCTTCGATTGATTTCAGGGATGTCAGTTTTTCATATGTAACGAACGATATTGTTCTCGACGGTGTAAGTCTATCTGTGCAGAAGGGGGAAGTTGTGGCAATTGTCGGACCGAGCGGCAGCGGAAAAACAACGCTCGTTGACCTCATCCCCCGGTTTTATGATCCGCTTAGCGGATCGATTCATATCGATGGTGCCGACCTGCGGAAACTCACAGTCCGGTCTCTGCGGGATAAGATTGGCATCGTAACTCAGGAGACAATTCTTTTTAATGACACGGTAAGGAATAACATCGCATATGGACTCGAAGACTGTCCTCTTGAAAAAATCATTGCGGCGGCAAAAGCGGCCAATGCGCATGATTTCATCATGGCAATGCCTGAACAGTACGAAAATATCATCGGAGAACGTGGCGTAAAGCTTTCCGGCGGCGAGCGTCAGCGGCTCTCCCTCGCGCGCGCAATCCTGAAAAATCCGCCCATCCTCATTCTCGATGAGGCAACATCAGCGCTAGATACGAAATCGGAAATATTGGTACAAGAGGCGATCAATCGTCTCATGGAGGGGAGAACATCGATCGTAATTGCACATCGTCTATCGACTATACAACATGCAGACCGCATAATTGTCCTTGATCGGGGAAAAATTGTTGAAGCAGGCACTCATGAGGAATTGATCAACCGCCGCGACGGTCTGTA
>CAYGXH010000314.1:0-4181 GCA_964353675.1 uncultured Chlorobiaceae bacterium | reverse complement strand
TATTCAAATCACCGTAACCAATTGTCCTTATTTAACTTTTAATGGGACAGCACTGTGGTAATATCGGTAATATGCGAACTGCTTTAATATTTACACAAAATCTATTACTCGTCTGGTACATCATTTCGTTGATTTCCATGGCTGGCGCCGGATGCAACTCTGTCGAGATTCAGAGTTCATGGATAGATCACAATATTGCTATCGACGGTGTGAGAGGAAGTGACTGGGACGGTGTAATGCTAAAAATCGATAATGAACCGGTAGGAATCGGTTTCCAAAACGACAGTGATTATATCTATCTGCTTTTGACTACATACGACCAAAGCTTACAGCGACAGATTTTTTCCGGAGGATTCACGGTCTGGTTTGATCGTGATGGTGGAGATGAAAAAACCTTCGGGATACACTTTCCGCTGAGCCCGGCACAGAGAGATATTTCCGAACGACCCGAGCTCAGAGAAGGCAAGTTTCCGGAGGAAAATACCCCCCTCGATAAAATTCCATTTAATACTGCTGAGATGGAAATTACCGGGCCATCGGGGGATAAAAAACAGAGGGTGAATGTTAATCAGCTTAAACGGATAGAAGCTAAGATCGATATTTCCAGCGGGTACCTGACGTATGAATTAAAAGTTCCGCTTATGGATGGTGGATCCGATTCATACGCCATTGGAACACCGGCCGGGGCGACAGTCGGTATTGGCATTGAAATAACAGGGCGGTCAAGGGAACGTAACTCAGAGTTCGAGCGCCGCAGGCGTGATGCAGATGAGCCACTGGGCGGGAGGGAAGATATCGGAATGGGGAGGAGTGGAGCAAGCGATAGAGTCTCGCGCACCAGCGTTGGTCAGACTGAGCCATTGAGCTTCTGGGCGAAGGTCAAGCTGGCGGTAAAAGGCTCCTGATATGGGTATAAAGATCATATATCGGACTGTCTGCGGTGGGATATACTGAGAAAGTGTAATATTCTTCTCTTTAAATGATGAATAAGCCAAAATTGAGGCTTTTGTAATATGTTTGGAATTAATTATAATTATCGTTATATTAAAATCGCAATCAACAGTACACCGTTGTAATGCTTTTTTTTCCCCGAGGGAATGCTTCAGCTACGAACATGCCTATGCACCGATAAAATCCTGCAGAAGGTAGTGTCGCCAGCAAAAGCTCGGAACAGTAACTGTGTCGAAAGGCACATGTATTGTAACGGGTAGTTATAAAGCATACAAAGCAGGCGTACACCGCACCGAAGGAATCGGTACAACACACAACGAAAGGATTTGTTCCATGGAACAAGGAACAGTCAAGTGGTTCAATGGAGCCAAAGGTTTCGGCTTCATTTCCCGCGGTAACGGCGAAGACGTCTTCGTCCATTTCAAAGCAATAGTTGGTGACGGTTACAAGAGTCTCAACGAAGGCGACAAAGTGGAATTCGACGTCGAGCGTGGACCGAAGGGATTCCAGGCCGTAAACGTACAGAAGATCTAACGATCTTTGAGTAAACCCCGGATGAACAATGTTCATCCGGGGTAATATTTTTTGAGAACAGGAGAACAGTGTATGCCAGAAGGCACAATAAAATTTTTCAATCAGACCAAAGGATTTGGATTCATCACTAACGAATCTGGTGAAGACATATTCTTCCACAAGAGTAATGTAAAGAACACCGGTTTCCGGAGCACATTAGTTCAGGGAGATAAAGTACAATTTGAAGAGAAAGTCGAGCAAAAAGGAAAGCGTGCGTACAACATATGCCGCATCTGACGGAGGAAAAAATCGTACTGCTATATTTCTCCCGTTTCAGTTAAGCATTCCAATTTTCAATCTCCGCGTTCCATAATTTGACCGCGGAGATTTTTTTTTCACTCCCATCTGTATCCTTTGCATCCTCCACGTTTTAATCTTTTAAAGCGCACAGTCCTGCACGCACTGAGGTATAACTCCCGATTAACCGCACATTGGAACATACCAATAACTCGTCATGGAGCTGTAAGGATCAGCTTCCCGTTCTGACTTACCTTTACCCAGTACGCTTTACCGGGAATGAGCGTCGTTGCTGGTATGTAACCGGAATCGTATGTGAAGTAATCTGTTATCACAATTCCGGGAGGATTTTGTATTATGGTATCTGTTTCAACCGGTTGCGATATCGTACCGATCAGGTTCCAACCTTCAATCACATTGATCGTATCTATGAGTATATCCACCCCCAACAAGTTGGTGCTCTGAGAAGAATCAAACTTTAGCCAATATCCGGTACCATTCAGCATTCTCTGGACTGATTGATAACCTTCAATTTGATCATATTGATAAGCCGGAGAGATCGCTGAGTTGAAGAGGACATGAACTGAATCATTCGGTACAATTCGAGGATTAGAAACGAGGTTCCAACTTGTCTGTAATTCCACGGTCGTCGTATCTACATTAAGAGCTACGCCATAAAGAAACAGTGTATCCGGAGAGGATTGAGCGTTGTGTGTGAAAATAATATGACCTGTTTTAATGCCGGGGCTAATTGGATAAAAAGATACATCGACAGTTTTAGTTTCGCCTGCTGCCAGGATTAGATTGTTATGGCTGGGTGAAAACTCACCAAAGTCGGATTGAATATTGGATACGGTGAGTGGTTCTGTTCCTGTATTCGAGAGGAGAACACTGTCTGTTACTGTTTCCCGCTCGATAATTTCTCCAAAATCAATTTCCGTACGCGACATATAACATGCTGCAAATTCACCATATTTCAGAATTGTGCCGTTTTCTCCAACAGCCCATCCATGTTGAGAATCCGTGAAAAATATCTTATTAAGGTTTTGAGTTGTACCGCTTGTCTCTGAAATCCAGTTATTACCGCTATCGGTCGTGTGTAAGATTGTACCAAAATCACCAGCTACATACCCTTCATTTTCAGACAAGAAATAAACACTGCGGAGGTTTCGGCTCGTACCGCTGATCTGCTGGTGCCATGATTGTCCTCCATCCGTTGTCTGGTATATTTTACCGTCATCCCCGGCAATATAACCCGTCGTCGTATCTACGAAGTGGATGCTGGCGGGTCTTGTCATTAAGCTATCAATAAGCTCCCAATAGCTGATGCCATAATATTGGACCATGCTGTCGCCGATCATTCTGAAAACACATCCATCATCGGAGATGGAGATACAGAAAGTTGTATCAACATACGCGACATCAGTAATGATTTTTCTCATCATATTATTGTCCACAACGGGAAAATAGCTTTGCCAGCTAACACCGCCATCAGTTGTGCGTCCGGTTGTTGTGTACAATTGACCGGCAATATTCCAACCATAGCCATATATGATTCCATTCAATGGTTCAGCAAAAGACACGGATGGCCAGCCCCCGGTGTTATAGTTCATCAGATCCCATTGCATTCCCCGATTTGAAGTACGAAAGACAGCGCCGCACCCTGCATCCATACATATAGAATTTCCCACGATGACCGTACTATACGCGTCACAGATTGCGATATCTGTTAAATTAATATACTTAGTATAGAGGTCGCTGATTAAATTTTGTGTCCAATTGATTCCTCCGTCATTCGTTCGGAGGACAGATCCCGAATCATCGGTTGCGATACCATCTAAAGTATCGAAGAAGGCAACAGCTCTTAACGGATAGTTTATACCGCTGATTTGAGGAGCCCATTGAGGTTGGGAAAATGTATTTATGCTAAGAGTAACTGATAAAACACAAGCCACCAAAAGGGAGTGATATTTTACCGACATAAACACCTCCAATTCAGATTATGCTTACTCCTCCCGGTCTTAGTATAAGTAAAAAGTACTACTTCAATTAATTAAAGTCAATTCGATCCGTCTTATGATTTTTACGTTTTGTTTGAATCAGTGTATGTTATCATACTCATCAGCAGTCATTGTCTGAACCGCTGATATGTGTGATTAAATGATGGTTATGATATCATTCCACATGCATTCTTTTTTAATCATAATCATCATTTCTATCATATTCATCAGCGGTCATTGTCTGAACCGCTGATACGTGTGATTAAATGATGGTTATGATATCATTCCACATGCATTCTTTTTTAATCATAATCATCATTTCTATCATATTCATCAGCGGTCATTGTCTGAACCGCTGATATGTATGATAAAATGATATTTATGATGGTTGCTGAGCATTCTTATCCTTCTTTTATCATA
>CAYGXH010000313.1:0-4200 GCA_964353675.1 uncultured Chlorobiaceae bacterium | reverse complement strand
CTCCGGGAGAAAACTTGATGCAGAAGTTAGGTCTTGGTTTGGTCTCGTAAGGTGCAGCATTCAAATTCACGAACACCCAGCCTGGTTCGGCGCCGCTGAGTGCGCTAGAATCAGCTTGTAGGCCAACAAGCGCCGCAGAATCCTGTCCGTGCGTACCAACACCAACATATTGATACTCGAGCGTGCCGTCGCATCTGTTGAGTACTATACGGAATATCGTTGCATCAGATTCTCCGGCTCCTAATTCCTGATTGAATGACCCGATTGAGTCGTATTCAACGATGAATTTGCACGGATCGTCAGCATTGCCGTAGAAAATATGACCGAATGTATTCGGCGCAACGCCCGTATCGGCAAGAGTTAGATCTGCCCAGAATGGTGAAATGAAATTAGGCGGCATCCAACTTGGACTTATACTATCGCTCCGTCCATGATGCTGGGGATATGGGAAAATCCAGTTTCCGGTCCACCATCCGTTGGAATTTACGTCAATGGTATCTGTTGCGGTCTTCGATAGTGAGATCGCTCCGTTGACGCTTACCCATGCATAGCGTCCCACATCACCGAAGATCGGCATGTCGCCGCCAATATCGAATGGACCTGCTGTTCCGTCGTCACGTGTTGCAGTACCGGCACCCGACATCCTACTGTTAATGAAAAATGAAGTGTACGGTATCTCTGTCGTTGATCCGAGTCCCTTAATAGTGTACATCGTACCGCAAGTTCCGGTATCGACGCGGTAATACTGTTGCTTGAGGTTGTATACTCTGAATGATCGTGTGACACCTATTTGTGTCATCCCTTTATTGTCGGTGGCTATAATTCGGTAGCTTACCATAGTTTTTGCAGGTTGTCCGTCGATCTCAGCTTCCCAGAGGTCGCCGCCAATCGGTGTCATCGTGACCGGTGTTTGTTCTACAAATTCCATGTCGCGGTCTTTTATGATGGCTTTCGACCATCGCAGTTCAGCTGATGCGACGGCTGCACTACCCGGATCACTGGGATCACAATCGAAAATTTCATACTGAATAACATACGGTCCCGTAGTATTAAATGTGGTTACTGGGTCACCGCCTTCAACTGAATTGATCACCGGAGGTAGATTTGTTGTTACGGTCATGGAATACCAAAAATTAAAGCAGAAAACATCAAGTGAATCTTGTACTCTTGGCAGATCGACAAAACCACCCCGAGCCAACCATCCCCGTTTAGCTTGTTCTCTTGCTAGTCCGGAACAATTGGTAGTTCCCGAATCGTGTTCGTAGAATTTCCAATTGCGTGCAGGATAATTTTCATCGTTCGTAGATGTAAGACGAGTGTTCCAACCATTAAATACAGTATAATTTTCGGTATAGGTGGGATGACCTGCGGGGCCATTAACTCTAAACGATACAAAGAATGTTTCGCCTACCTTAACGCTGCAAGGTTCACCTGCATCCATCATCGCAACTGAATTTACGCCGGTGCGGTGTATTTTTCCGTATCCGAGCGCTCCCCATTTTGCAAAACGGAAAGGAGGTCTGGTTGTAGGAACTGTTCCACCCTTTGTGTTGATCGTTGAGTACCAAGTTGTATCGGTTGCGTCATCGGGAAAGGAAGCAACACCCTGATCTGCATCAAGACTGTTTTTCCAGTACCCCCAGAATTGACATGCAGCCGGGTAGGGAGGTACGCCCGGACCGTAATGATAGCCCACATTTGATTCATGAATTCTTAGAAAAACCAATGAATCTTTCGCACCGATATCAAACGTATTATACCAGAACACTGTATCAACCGTCCCGCTTGCTCTCGCTTCGAACCACTGGCCAAATACGTCTTTATGGTAGCCAGAGTTGCCCAGATTAGATGGATATAGATCCTGTGGATATCCGAAGGTTGCTTTATTCGTGCACTCGCTAGTTGTAGAAGAGGTTTGTCGATCATTGTAATATTTCTTAATTATCTGTGTCGGACTCTTTCCTTTGTTGACTGGTATCCAATCGTTAGTTGGAGATACGAGGTACTTCTGCTGTGCAATCAGAAACGTGCTCCATAATAGCAATAAGAGAAAAATGGTAACGAATCGCATCAGAAAGTCTCCTTTTATTTTTGAGATTTAATGAGTTAGTCTAGTCGTTTCAGATTAATTTTTTCCGTATCCAATCATCAGCTGGTGCTTCAAGATACCGCTGTTAAGTGAAAGTAACTAGGGAAAAAAGAAAGAAAAGTAATAGGGATTTTTTCATAATGGTTACCTCAAAATGTTATTAATCCCCCCCCATTCTATTGAATTATCGCATTTTTCTTCGTTAATGTCAAATATTTTTAGACAAACGGTAATAATTTTTTAAAGGTTTATTCTTCGGTCAGGTGGAATTTAAAAAATGACGTTATTTTTTGCGACTTGATTTATTCATTTTTTTATTTTCGATCAAGGATAAAATCAGAAGAATTTAGTTTTTTTGTCATTTTTGGTGGAATTCAGCCAATAATTGGGTTTTATGATTACGCAACATTCATAATCCGAGGGATAGGAATCATAAATAATCGCACGATGGAAATGCGGGCAGGAGGTTATTTTTTATTGTACTTTTTAATCGATTGGAACCGCATCATATGATCGACGAGAACGAGGGCAATCATTGCTTCAGCGACAGGAACCACACGCGGACATATGCATGGATCATGACGACCGTCGATCACAATTTCACGTTTCTTCCCGGCACGATCGACGGTTATTTGTCTCATATGGATGGAAGAGGGGGGCTTCACTGCAATGCGTAGAACGATATCGTCACCTGTCGAGATACCGCCCAAAATTCCGCCGGCATTATTTGTTTTCATATGAATATTTTTATTTCTTTTCTCGCGGAAAAGCTCATCATTGTGTTCACTACCCAGCATTTTGGCTGCGGAAAAACCTGAGCCGATTTCGAAGCCATGAATTGCGGGAATCGACATGAGCGCTTTGGCAAGGTCTGCTTCCAGTTTATCAAAGACAGGCTCGCCGAATCCCGGGGGACAATTTTTCACTACAGCTTCGACGATTCCCCCGATCGAATCCCCCCTGGATTTTACCTGGCGGAGTGTTTTTTCCATTTCCCTGGCGGCAAGATTATCAGGACAGCGCAATGGATTTTTTTCTATTTGTCGGTAATCGATGTTTTTTGCAGTAACATCCCCGATCGATTTTGTATATGCAAAAATTCTGATTTTATTTTCCAGGAGTATTTTCTTTGCAATCGCTCCGGCAGCCACACGACCGACAGTCTCTCGTCCCGATGCTCTCCCTCCGCCGCGGTGGTCATAAATTCCGTACTTCATATAATAAGTGAAGTCGGCGTGACCCGGCCGGAATATATTCCTAAGATTAGCATAATCCTCCGGCCGAGCGTCTACGTTTCGCACCATGAGGCAGACCGGAGTCCCGAGTGTTTTTCCATTGAAGACGCCGCTCACGATTTCAACTTTATCGGATTCCTGCCGTGCGGAAACCAATTTGCTCTGTCCGGGCCGCCGGCGATTCAGTTCCTTTTGGATTTCCTTCTCTGAGATCTTGATGTTCGGTTTGACACCATCGATAACGACTCCAACTCCATAGCCATGGCTCTCACCGTAGGTCGTCACTCTAAATAATTTACCAAAAGTATTTCCTGCCATAAAAGTCACCTGCTTTCAAGTTTTTTGATTTCTTCCCAGAAATCCGGATATGATTTTGAAACACATTGTGGATTTTCTATCATGATGCCGTCGAGCTTCAATCCTGCAATCGCAAAACTCATCGCGATCCTGTGGTCGTTGTACGTTTCGATCTTCGCGCCCTGGAGTCTTTTTGGTATGATTTTCAACCAGTCATCGCCCGTTTCAATACCACAGCCGATTTGTGTAAGACCGCGGGCAATAGTTGCGATCCGATCTGATTCTTTGTACCGCAGGTGACGGATATTCTTGATAACAGTCCGGCCCTGGGCAAATGCGGCAGTGACCGCCATAGTCGGAACACAGTCGGGGATGTCATGCATGTCGATTTCCAACCCTCGAAGGGTGTTCCCGCGAACTTCGATCCAGTCGGTATTTCTTATGACAGCACATCCGATTGAAGATAGAATGTCAAGAAATTTTACATCACCCTGCAGAGAGGAACATCCGAGGTTCGTGATGCGGACTCTCCCGCCGGTGATTGCAGCCGCAGCACAGAAGTAGGAAGCCGAAGATGCA
>CAYGXH010000312.1:0-4201 GCA_964353675.1 uncultured Chlorobiaceae bacterium | reverse complement strand
AAGCTGTTATTGACCCTCACCCCTCGGTGGCTTCTCCCGATCCTTCGACAAGTCTCAGGATGAATCGGGAGAGGGGTGTTCCGACGCAGTCAGAACGGGGAGAGGGTAAGCTTGTCGCTCTGGTATTCGGACCCGAGAACGGCGCGGTAAGCGAGAAGCTTGTATTTGAGGCGGCTAAGGAAGCCCATGCAAAAAGTTACAGCCATCTCTACGTGATCGGTTTTGGAATAGAGCCGCATGCCCGCACTCTTATCGAGAATTGTGAAAAGACAGTCGGTATTTACGCAACATATGTTCAGGCAACGCCCGATCTGATGATGGGGGACCTTTTGAAGAACATGCGGTCGAGCCAAATTTTCAGTGTTTGCGGATTACCTGAAATAAAAATAAAGAAGAAAGTTGTAAAAGATAAATCCGAACCGGTAAAATATCAGGTAGAGTTACTCGGGCTTGATGTATTCGATCCTGTAACGATGGAAGTCGACCACCGCAAGGGCGACGATGTACCTGCGTGGCTGCTCGATACCGATTACAACGGATTGTGTTTCCATGTATCGCAGGCATTCTTCCCCAGAACGAGCGCATGGGATAATCTCAAGAAAGCTTTGAAGGGTACGTACGAGGAATCTATCTGGGATCATCTTGCCGGCAGTGTGAGCGCGCCGTTCGAACCTGGAGAGAACAAACAGATTGCTGTAAAAGTAATTGACGACCGTGGAAACGAATTACTGGTAACGAAAAATTTAAGTGATAGTACCGGATAACTTTTCATGCCTGCTATAACCATAGCATCGAATCCGTTTACGCCGCGTTCTGGACAGGAACCGAAAGCGTTTCTGGGCCGCGATAAAGAGATGGATACCTTCCTGAAGCATCTCGACAAAACAAAAAATAAACAATACGATCATTTTGTCGTGCTTGGCGGCTGGGGAACCGGTAAGACGACACTCCTTAAGGAATTTAAGAAAGCTTCACAAGCACGTCGTATTTTAACTTCATTTGTAAGTGTCCACGAATTTCCGGATGGAGATTTACTTTCTCCGGTCATTCAACTCCTCACTCACATTCCCCGTAATCTTCCGATTAAATTTGAGGGATTGAAAAAATTCGCAAAATATTTAGACGGAATCGGGATATCATTCCCGGTAGTCGGAGGGGGAATCGAAGTAGGCCAGCGCAACCGTTTCAAGGGAGACCCTCAGGAACTGCTCCTCGACGGACTCGTACGGCTATGGAAAGAGCTCAGGGAGCAAACAGATGCGTTGATAGTATTTTTAGATGATGTTCAGAACTATATGGCAGTACGGCAGGTACTTGGCATTCTGAAAAATGTTTTAAGCGATGAGGAAATTTGTACAAAAACCGGTTATTTATTCATACTCTCTGCTACCGAGGAGGGTTGGGCTGATTTTTTAAAGAAGAACGAACCTATCGGCAGATATTTTGTTCCGATTTTAAGAGTCCAATTCCTCGTCAAATCTGACACTCATCGAATAATCGATGCCACGTTATCAAAGACTGGTGTAATATTTTCAAATGAGGTAAAAGACGCCGTTTATGATTACACGGAGGGGCACCCATATCAGCTGCAAATATTCTGCTCTTATTTATACGAGAACCAGATAAACGGCAAGGTGACGCGCAATCAACTCGATACCGCACTTTCTCAAACATTAGACGAGCTTGGACCGATCGTTCTTGATCCGTTATATTCTGCCGCGAGCGAGCAGGAGAAAAAGTTACTGGAGGTATTATCAAAGGATTACCGTACATATGAGTTTGAAGAAATACTGCAAAGAGCCACAAAGGTTCGCACTGGCATAAGCCGGAGCTCTCTTGGTTCCGTCATGGCAAGATTAATCGATAAAAAACTCATTATAAAAATGGAGAGAGGAAAGTACAAAATTGCCGGAAGGTTATTGCATGAGTTTATTTCCCGACAATGAAATTAAAATGTTTACAAAGTTTACAAATAAAGCCGGAATTTGTAAATTTTGTAAACTTCAGCATGATGAAGAAATAAATCATTATCCCATATGACCAACTTCGAAGTACCTCAACCGATACTTAACTCGCCTTATTCTGAACCAAAAAAGTATTGGAAGATAATTGAGGGTGAAGCGCCGATACAAATTCCGGGCCGCCGCCCTGCCCGTTACTATTATAAACCTCCCGGTTATCAACCAACAGTTTTTGGCGCTGAGGATCTAGGAACAGAGATCGAACTCAAACTTGTCAACCGCATCCGCGAACGTGTAAAGGAATGGCGAAATAATAATTGGATTGGTTCGTCACGTACTACGCTTGAATTGCTCAACTATTGGCACAGAGACGGCAGAGAACATCGCCTGTTTTTTGCACAGCTTGAAGCGGCGGAATCTATAATTTTCCTTAAAGAAGCCAGAAATGATTTCCGTCAGGGAATTGAAGTACCGCTCGATGAGCCGGGACCCGACAGCAAAGAAAAAGGTTATAACGCATTTACCCGCTATGCGTGCAAGATGGCAACCGGAGCCGGAAAGACGACTGTGATGGGAATGCTTGCCGCATGGAGTATTCTGAATAAAGTTAACGACAGAAATAACTCAACCTACTCCGACATAATTCTTATCATATGTCCCAACATTACCATACGTAATCGTCTACAGGAACTTGATCCAAATTTAGGCGAAGCAAGTTTATACCGGACACGTGATCTTGTTCCGTCTCATCTTATTCCGCAACTAACAAATGGGAAAGTAATAATTACAAACTGGCACGTATTCGAACCGCAGGTTATGCAGGTGGGCGGAGTAAGTTCTAAGGTGTCGAAAGCAGGCACACCCGTACAGGTCAAAGAATATATTACGATTGGTTCAAAGACAACATCAGCGCGCGGTAAAAGGTATTTGTCGCTGGATGATTTTTACCGACAAGTCGGTACAGGCATGATAAATGTAATTAAAGAAGAAACTGACAAATCGGGAAACTTAAAAAAAGTTTATGTAGAATCACTGAAATATGTCGAGAGCGATACTGCGGTAATTAATCGGGTATTGGGCCGTGAAATCGGCACTAAGCAGAATATTATTGTGTTCAACGATGAAGCTCATCATGCTTACCGAATAAGAAGGTCCGAAATGGAAGATTCTGATGAAGATGAATACGATGAGGAGGAAGTACGAGATGAATTCTTTAAGGAAGCAAACGTATGGATGGCTGGTTTGGATAAAGTCCATAAACAACGCGGAATAAACTTCTGCGTCGACCTATCCGCAACGCCGTATTATTTAGCGCATGTCGGGCAGGAGACCAATCGACCATTTCCCTGGGTCGTGAGTGATTTTGGTTTGACAGACGCTATCGAATCCGGACTGGTAAAAATCCCTCAGCTTGCCGTGAGAGATACCACGGGGAAAGAAATTCCCGGTTATTTCAATATATGGCGATGGATATTGCCGCAATTAACTCCTGCTGAACGCGGAGGGAAGAAAGAAAGTCCAAAACCCGAAGCGATCCTGAAGTATTCGAACGCGCCTATCGCAATGTTAGCTGGTTTGTGGGAGGAACTTCGTCAGGAATGGGAAAAAACAAAAGACGACCCGCGCCCGCCTGTTTTTATCATCGTTTGCAAGAATACTAAAATTGCAAAAGTAATGTATGAATGGCTCGCCGAGAACAAACCGCCGCAAGGTATACCTCCAATAGGAATCAAAGCCTTCCAGAATATAAAAGAAAAAATAAATACAATCAGAGTAGACACCAAAGTAGTGCTTGAAATTCAGTCCGAACAGGCTAAGAGCGATGAAAATGAATGGATGAGAATAACGCTCAACACTGTCGGCAAAACAAGCTGGCCCCAGGATCAGTTTGGCCGCCCTATCTATCCGGAAGGATTCGAAGAATTAGCCGCCAAACTAAAGCGTCCGCTGTATCCTCCGGGAAAAGATGTCCGCTGTATTGTCAGTGTCAGTATGTTAACCGAAGGATGGGATTGTAATACCGTAACACATATCATCGGTTTGCGTCCATTCATGTCTCAGTTGTTGTGCGAGCAAGTTGTTGGTAGAGGATTGAGACGAACTAATTACCGCGACGAGGATGAGAACGGATTGCTGCGCGAAGAAGTTGCCAAGGTTTTTGGTGTGCCGTTCGAGATAATTCCATTCAAAGAAAATAAATCAGGACCCCAGCCGCCCCAACCTAAAAGACATCATATTCA
>CAYGXH010000311.1:0-4203 GCA_964353675.1 uncultured Chlorobiaceae bacterium | reverse complement strand
AGATAATCACTAAAAAAAATTGACACTTCTTCTGCCGTTTTACCGCCGAAGGCACCGGCAAGCGAATGCCAGACATAGGCAAGCGTCCATGATTCGATGTAGCAATAATATGCGGCTATAGCGAGATTATTAAAAATTCCAAATACGCCAAAATATTTTAGAATTTTATATTTCCCCATAGCGTCAAACATGCCCGGTGCATGATGGTATCCGTGTTGGCCACCATGACGACCGATCGCCCATTCTATCCATAAGAGTGGAATACCCATAAGTAAAAATGAGACGAGGTACGGAATAATGAACGCTCCTCCGCCATTCTGTACGGCTTGCGCCGGAAACCTGAGGAAGTTACCCAGCCCGACTGCGTTCCCGGCCATGGCAAGGACTAATCCTACACGTGTACCCCATCTTTCGTCTGATGATGCCATTATCATTCCATTGATATAAGGTTATTGGGTCTCAGAGTTTACGATTTTTTTTTATATATGTCAATTTTATTCGGCCTCCTATAAAAATTGTTTAAATAACTGCTTTTTCTGGAAACCGTGCTTTAATAATCTTCTTGACTGGCGTTATTCGATTTTGTATTATTGATGGTCACGATGGGTATATCGCGCACGAATCATAAGTTTATCGATCTCTATAATAGCTCCGGTGATCGTATTCGGGGGGAATTGCGCTACTCGGAACGGCTGAAAGAATCGCCCGTTATCATAATATGCCACAGCTTCATGGCGTTCAAGGACTGGGGATTTTTTCCGTATACGGCAGAACGGTTGACGGAGCATGACTATGTAACCCTTACATTCAATTTTTCACATAATGGCGTCGAGGGAGATAATGATCGTATTACGCAATTTGATCGGTTCGCGCGAAATACTTATTCAAAGGAGATGGAAGACCTCAGGGGGGTCATTGACGCGGTGTGGAAAGGGGAAGTAGGGGGTGGGATTATCGACCGTGCAAAAATCATTCTCCTCGGACATTCAAGAGGAGGAGGGATTTCGATACTCCATGCGGCAGAGGACGAGCGCGTAAAAGCGCTGGTAACGTGGTCAGCGATCGGTAAATTTGATCGATGGACAGGGCATCAGAAGAAACAATGGCGCGCACAGCAGTATCTGCCGTTGGCAAAAGATCCCGGTGTGAGTCCGCTGCGCCTCGGTATCGGATTGCTGAACGATATCGAACAACATCTGGAGCGCTTCGATATCCGGAGAGCTGCCTCGCGCATATCTGTTCCGTGGCTTCTTCTGCACGGGTCTGCAGATATAATTGTGCCCCCGGATGAAACGAAAATACTATGGGCTTCATCGACCAGCAGTTCCACAGAATTGAAATTGCTCGACAGTGTTGGGCACCTTTACAACGCCGGCACGCAAAATGAGGATAATTACAGAACACTAGATTCTATAATAAATATTACTCTAATGTGGCTAAAAGAAATAATCAAATAGGAGATATTATGGTACACCCACCGGCACCTGCATATGAATCGCAATCGCGTTTAGTTTCAGGGACAGTCACTCAAGCGATAGGAATTGTTGTATTTATTCTTCTGGCAGCGCTCGGTGCGCAGTTAGAAATCCAGCGAATCCCCGTTCCCTATACGCTCCAGACTTGGTTCGTTCTTATGGCAGGCGCAATCCTTGGTAAACGCAACGGAGCAATCAGTATGCTCCTTTACGTTGTGCTTGGAGCTGCGGGTGTGCCTCTTTTCTCACAGTGGGGATTTGGAGTTGCCAGAATCATTGGTCCTACCGGGGGTTATCTCCTCAGTTTTCCGATAGCTGCATTTGTAGTCGGGTATCTCATGGCAAATCGAAAGAGCTTTCTGTGGATTACACTTTCCATGGTTGTCGGCATGATGTTGATATATCTCATGGGTACAATTCATCTGTACTTTGTATATTTCCACAATTGGTCCGATTCAATAATGCAGGGATTCCTTGTCTTCTCGTGGTGGGATGGGCTGAAAATCGTTTCGGCCGCCGGGATAGCATATCAGCTTAGGAAGCAAAGAGAACGGGGAGCGTAGGGGAATATTGTCATTTGTCAATGGTGATTGGTCAGTTGGAGATGGCAATTAGTTCTTGGTCCTTAGTACTTTGTATGTTGTGAAATTTATCGACTCGTTAAAAGAATAAAGTACAACGCATACCCTCCATGGTCAAAGTGGTAGGGGAGATTGTGATGTTTTCCCGTGAAAACAATGTGGTCACAAATGATTGGTAAGGATATTTTATCCCTTAATGTGAGACATTATGAATGACAAATGAGCTAACCCCTCTGCCTCCCGAAGGTCTACTGCTAATCTATCAGGACGGTGGACTGCGTATGCAGGTGCGAATTGACGGTAAAACCGTCTGGCTCACCCAACGGCTCATAGCCGAGCTGTACCAAGTATCGGTCAAAACCGTGAACGAACATCTCATCAATATTTACAATGAGGGGGAACTTGATCCGAAGGCAACTATCCGGAAATTCCGGATAGTTCAAACCGAGGGACCTCGTCAGGTTGCCCGTATGGTGGACCATTATAACCTTGATACCATCCTCGCCGTGGGTTACCGCGTGCGTTCTGCTCGAGGCACCGCTTTCCGTCAGTGGGCTACGGCGCGGCTTTCGGAACTGCTCGTCAAGGGTTTCACCATGGACGATGAACGGATTAAGGCAGGCCGCACACTTGGCGATGACTATTTCGATGAACTACTCGAGCGCATCCGCGAGATCCGAGCCTCGGAGCGGATGTTCTACCAGAAGATCACCGACATCTACGCTACCAGCATCGATTACGATCCCAAAGCCGAAATCACACAAACCTTTTTCGCAACGGTGCAGAATAAACTCCACTGGGCCATCCATTTACACACCGCCGCCGAAATCATCTATCAGCGCGCCGATGTCAGAAAGCCGCATATGGGCTTGACCATCTGGAGGAATGCCCCCTACGGCCCAATCCGCAAAGCCGACGTTACCGTGGCTAAGAACTACTTGACCGAGCAGGAAATCCGCGAACTCAACCACGTGATTACTATGTACCTCGACTACGCCGAGGATCAGGCGCGTGGTCACAAGCCCATGTACATGACCGACTGGGTGGAGAAACTAGATGCTTTCCTCAAGTTCAATGAACGCAATATTCTCACCCACACAGGGAAAATATCACAGGAGATGGCCGAAGAGCGCGCAAGTCTGGAATTCGAGAAATACGAACAAGAACGGTGGAGAATAGAAGCCGCGACAGCAACCAGCGATTTTGATCGGTTCGTTGAGGAGACGAAGAAACTGAGGGGGCAAATCAAAAAAGCGCTACCGAAAGGAGTAAGGACTCGGCGCGGGAAGAAGAATAGGAAAAAATAATTGAAGAGTTATACTCCAGACTAATCAATCACAAACCGCGATGAGATAATAAACTATTTAGGGATCACTATTCCGGAAGTTCAGATATTAGGGAGGTAAACAAAAGGCTCATATCTCGATTTGTGTATATAACCTCAGAAAGAGAAACCTCTCGTTTACCATGTGTACTGAACGGTGTTGCCGCAATCAACACCGTTCAGCTATTTTATAAGCAATAATATTCTAATAGCACCACCTCCTTATCAATAAATGTATTCTATCGAACGATGATCATTTTTTTAACAATGGAACTATTATTTGTAAATAATCTATAAAAGTATATTCCGCTGGCTAGTGAACTTGCATTAAAATTTATCTTGTGTTTTCCTACGCTTTGTACTTCATCCATGAGTTTCAGTATATGCTTCCCTCGAATATCAAATACATCTATCTTAACATTCTTTTTACTTGTTAAATCATACTCAATTGTTGTTCTTGGATTAAAAGGATTAGGGTAATTTTGATACAATTTTATTTCTTGTGGAATGACAATATCCCTATCATCCACAACATCATTTATCCCTGTAGCACGATAAATGTCAGAATTGGTGTATACCTCCCCACTGTTATTAATTCCGAATTTACTTACAATCATATCTAGTTTTCCATCAGCATTGAAATCGAAGAAATTTACACCTATCCCTCCGATCATCTGAAGATACCAAAGATAAAATATATTATCATCGAGTGATTTGAAAATGTATAACCATCCTCCGCTTAGTATGATGAGTTCAGGAATTTTATCATTATCAATGTCATCTGTGAAATAGATTGGTTCATCAAGCGTACCCCCCGAGTAAA
>CAYGXH010000310.1:0-4205 GCA_964353675.1 uncultured Chlorobiaceae bacterium | reverse complement strand
TTTAATTGTTTCAACACAGGAGGAAAAGATTGGACGGGGAAACCTTTCAAGAAAGTTGTTACTGTAGGGAAAAATAAAATTCAGGCTCTATGGTTTGGTGTCACCGTTCCTCCCGACATCATGCCGGGAAAATATATTGGCAGTGTCACTATCACTCCGGAAGGGATGAAGCCGCAGACAATTACCTTAATCTTTGAAGTACTCTTTCAACTGGTGGATAACTTTGGCGATGATAAACCTGCCAATCATTCAAGACTTCGATGGCTCGATTCTGAACTCGCGCAAGATGATAGCGTCGTACATCCTTTCATACCCATCCAGGCAAACGGAAATGTTTTAAATTGCCTCGGACGAGAGCTTCATATTAACGACGCTGGTTTACCCACGACCATTAAAAGTTTCTTTTCCCCGGAAGTAACAAAAATTACACCAAATGGAAGAGATATTTTAGCATCTCCGATATACCTAATAATTGAAAAAATGGACGGTTGCGACACTGTGGGCTTGAAAGCAAAAGGATTAAATTTTATTAAGAAATCTCCGGGAGAAGTTGCCTGGAAAGCCAGCTCGATTGCGGGTGATTTCAGCATTGAATGCATCGGACGCCTGGAATCTGACGGTTATGTGGATATTTGCCTGACACTCAATGCAGAAAGAAATTGTAAAATTAAGGATATCAGACTTGAGATCCCTCTCACAACCGATGTGGCAAAATACATGATGGGTATGGGCGTAAAAGGAGGATACAGACCCAAAACATTTGACTGGAAATGGGATGTGGAAAAAAACCAAGACGGAGCCTGGATCGGTGATGTGAATGCAGGGATGCAATGCAGTTTCAGGGATGAAAATTATTCCCGTCCGCTGAATACGAACTTCTATCAGCTGAAACCACTAAATATGCCAACGTCGTGGTACAACGAGGGAAAGGGTGGAGTTCGGTTCCGGGAGATAGGTCAGGAGAAGCTTCTTCTGATTTCCTACAGCGGCGAACGCGAAATAAAGGCAGGAGAGAAGCTGCATTTTTATTTCAATCTACTTATAACTCCATTTAAACTCCTTGATACGAGGGGACAATTTACAACAAGGTACTACCATAGTTTTAAACCGGTCAACGAAATCTCCGCAACAGGTGCGAATGTTGTCAATGTGCATCATGCGACTTCCATTAATCCCTTCATCAATTACCCTTTTCTGCGCGCTGAGGAAATGAGAAATTATATCGACGAAGCGCACCGTTTGGGATTGAAAGTAAAGATTTATTACACTGTCCGCGAACTCTCCAACCACGCCCCTGAACTATTTGCAATCAAAAGCCTGGGTGATGAAATCCTCTCGCACGGTGATGGCGGTGGTCCAACATGGTGTATCGAACACCTCAATCAGGACTATATCGGGGGGTGGTGTGTCCCTGAGATTGGGGATGCAGCGCTCATCAACAGCGGCGTCTCGCGATGGCATAATTACTACGTCGAAGGCCTGAATTGGATTGTAAAATATTGTGGGATCGACGGCCTTTACATCGATGATGTTGCCTTTGACCGAAATATCATGAAACGCGTCAGGAAAATACTCGACCGGAACCGACGCGGTGCGCTCATAGATTTACATTCTGCGAATCAATTCAATCCACGGGATGGATTTGCAAACAGCGCAAATCTCTATCTTGAGCATTTTCCATATATAAACCGGCTCTGGTTCGGTGAATATTTTGATTACAACGCGTCACCTGATTTCTGGTTGATAGAAATGTCCGGTATTCCTTTCGGATTGATGGGTGAGATGCTGCAGGACGGCGGAAATCCATGGCGTGGGATGGTATACGGAATGACGAGCCGTCTCCCTTGGGCAGGTGATCCCAGACCCATTTGGAAAGCAATGGATGAATTTGGTATTCATGATAGCAGGATGGTGGGATATTGGTCGCCAAATACACCGGTGAAAACAGATAACGATAGCGTGCTTGTTACTTCATATGTGAAGAACAACAAAACAATAATTGCGTTAGCAAGCTGGGCCACGAAAAAGGTAGAGGTGAAACTCCAAATCGACTGGAGATATTTGGGCCTTCTTCAGGAAAGGACCAAAATCTATGCATCCGCTATAAAAGATTTTCAGCCTGAAAAGGAATTCAGATCAGACGAGCCGATCATGGTGGAACCCGGGAAAGGGTGGCTAATAATACTATCTGCTAATTAAAGAGACAGATATGAGCAAGAAAAGACATACAGGATAACACAAGTGATACAACAGCTTTATACAATTCTGTTCGGTGGTACTTCGGAGCAGACTGCACCTGTAAATTCAACTGGTACCGTGCCTCAGACGACAACCGTTGATACAACTAGTGGTCAGGATCCGACTAATCCTCCACCACCACCTTCGGAGTAATCTACAACAATATTAAATCAGTTGACAGTTATAATCAGAGCAATGGGTCTGAATAGGACTTGAGAGGACTGATATGTAAATTAACTTGACATTTAATAAATAATTTACTACTATCTGGTGAATTGTTTCTACCTTGTTCCTGGAGGAAAGGCGAGGAGAATTTCGGAGGATTCGATGATAAATATTACCAGCACACCTTGTTTCTTATTCTATTAGAATAAGGGGTAAGGTGTTTTTTGTTTTATTGGTTAATGTACATGAAGTGGACTGGAATGCGATTGATTATCCGAGCGGTGTTTATTATGCACATTTAAAGGTGGGTGAAAGAGGAAGGAGCAATACGGTTAAAACGGTCAAATTAATGTTGATAAAATAGACTGGAATTCAAAATATGATATAAAATTATTGATGGTTGAATTTGATGAGAAGATAAAGAGATCCTTGGACGGTATAGGACTGAATAAGACAGATAGGTTAATGGCTTGAACAATAAAGAGAATATTTATTAAATCGATAATCCAAGTGGTAGTATAGGCGAATTGTGAAAATGAATCCTAACGCACATAAATAAAATTTATATTGAACACTGAGGAGAAGCAATATGGTACACTATACGATCTACATGACAATCATCCTTCTTCTCTATTTAAATTCTGTTGACGGACAAACCACAAGCGGAGGTGTGGTATGGGGACCGGTTGTTAAGCTCTCAAATGATGCTCAGGGATCGGGTGGTAATTATGGGCCTTTGCTTGCAACGCAAGGTGACACAGTTCACTGCATATGGTACATGGATGGGACTTATGCAACTCGCTTACCTTATAGACGCTCGACAAACGGTGGAATAACATGGGAAGAAACGAGGACTTTAATAACCGACACTGTAAATTTCCTATATTTACCTGATTGGAGTCACATCGTGGTGGACAACGATATGGTATTTATTTTTTTTACATATAATAAGCAACGCCCTTTTCCACATGGATTTCTATATTATATAAGTAGTTCGGATAGGGGTAGTAGCTGGAGTGATCCAATTCTCACTGTAAGTGATTCAACACAGGGAAATTTTTCTGCTTCCGCTTATATGAATTCTTTAGCTGATGTATATGTACCCGATGTTAATGATCTTGCTCAAAAACCTCGTATTGCGAGTAGTATAGATGGCGGATTAAATTGGAAGCGTTCAGCACAACCGATGCCCTCATCATCATCAAATCAGCTAAGAGTTGCATTAACACCTGGATTATTAAACTTCTTCCACCCTGGTGATAGTTGGCCAGGACCTGCACCAGAGATAGTTCTTCACCGTTCAACCGATATGGCTGATACATGGAAAGACATAATAGTAATATCACCTATTGATGGGGATGGATCTGATAATCCTGAGGTAGCCACATATATAGAAGATAAGTGTGGCTTAAATACAATAGCCGTTATGTGGAGGGGTGAAGATTGGGGGGGTGGATGGTTCAGCGCAGGAATGGCTGTTCGTATTTCTCATGATAATGGTAAAAGCTGGCAACCTATGCAAGTTGTAAGTGATGTTCCGTTTGGTTCATTCCATAATATTGCAGTCAGCGGTAATACTGTAGCAGTCACGTGGATGCATGAGTTATCTGATTTTGGACCGTTTCAGGTAAAAGCCCGGCTCAGTTACGATGGTGGGACTACATGGGAGGGAGTGACAAATCTTACACCAACGGCAGAAAATGCTGAGGTATTTACCGTCGCACTCAGCGATTCAGCAGTTCATATTGCATGGGAAGAATGGATAGATGATAAATGGAACGTATATTACTGCCGTGGGGAGC
>CAYGXH010000309.1:0-4292 GCA_964353675.1 uncultured Chlorobiaceae bacterium | reverse complement strand
CCAATCTTACGGTCGTAGATCCACGACGCGGAGCCGGGGGTTCAGGAGGTATGGAATATCCAACACTCATCACTGCGGGAACCGTGTATGGCCTTCCAGACGGGATTCGAACGACCGAGATGGTCATCATACATGAATTCGGACATAATTATTGGTACCACCTCGTAGCTTCAAATGAATTTGAGGAGAGCTGGCTGGATGAGGGTATAAATACATATTCTGAGATGCAGATCATGCCCGACAAATACGGACCGGACGGAAACATGATAGACTTCCTCGGAATAAAACTGAGTGATCTCCAGATGCAAAGAGGATCCTATCTGATGATACCCGATGCCGATACAACAATCCGGAAATCCTGGGAGTTCTATTCTGGCGGCAGCTATGGAACAAATTCCTATGCAAAACCTGGCCTAATCCTTACCACGCTGCAGAACTACATCGGAAAAGAGGCGATGGCAAAGATCATGAGGACGTATTTCGATCGATTCCGGTTTAAACACCCCACGACGGGAGATTTCATTGCCGTGGTAAACGAAATCGTCGCAGAAAATCCGGACTGGCATAAAGATCAGCCGGTGTATTCGAAGATAAACAATAAAACTCTTTCCAAAAACGAACCTCTCCAGCCGAATTTCGACTGGTACTTTGATCAGGCACTCCGGTCTAATGCCGTACTAGACTACAGTGTGGATGTAGTCAGATCATGGGAAAGTCTGGTAGCAAAGGGTTACGACTACACTTTCTCTCCAGATAGTATAAACGATAACACGGATGATCCTTCTGAAGACGAGTCAAGTGATTCAACAAAATTATACATGACGGAAGTCCGCGTTCGCAGACTCGGCGATTTTATATTTCCGGTTGAAATCGAATGTGCATTCGCTAACGGTGAAAAATTGCGTGAAAAATGGGATGGGCAGGATTTATGGAAAAAATATCGCTATGAAAAACCGGCGAAGATCGTCTATGCGACTGTCGACCCGGATCGTAAAGTACCGCTCGACATAAATTATATCAATAACAGTAAAACGCTCGATTTTCAGGCGCTCGGAGTTAACAAGATAGCGCTGCAATTCATGTTCTGGATTCAAACGCTATTAGATCAACCCGAGTACCTCAATGCTATCTCGCTCTTACCGTCAATCTTTTAACTGGAAAGGAAACGGCATGGTTTTAAGAAGCTTATCATCCGGTTTAATAACGACGTTTAACCATAAGCGGATGGTTTTCGTTTTTTATCTGGCAAATCTGATCGCCGGATTGATCATCATGATTCCTTTCCGTTCGCTCGTTAGTTCACTGGTTGGATATTCCCTGATGGGTGAGGAGCTCGCCGGCGGTTGGAATATGGATTTCGTGTCGGAACTTCTTATAAAATCATCCGACGCTTTTAGCAGTGCAACAAGTTTGATACTGCTCTTCCCATTCCTATACTGGCTATGTAATTTATTCTTATCGGGTGGTGCATATGGTTCACTCATAAACGGTACCGGAGAAGGTACAAATTCATTTTGGGGTTATTCTGCAAAGTACTTTAGTCGTTTCTTCCGCCTTTTTCTATGGAGTATTCCTTTGTTCCTCGTACTTTATCTTTCACAATATATTGTTACTGCATTGAAGCTAATCATATGGGGAAGTGATCCCTACCAGTACATCGATTATTGGGTAGTCCGGATCCGCTTCGGGTGGGTATACATCGCAATCATTATTTTCTTTCTCATGTTTGACTATGCCCGTATTATCCTCATTACGAATGATGAGCGGCGTACCAGGAGGGCACTCTGGCAGGGGATCCGATTCACATTTAAGCATCCCCTGAGAACATTTACCTTATCAGTTTTAATTTTTCTTATCAGTCAGGCATTCTTTTTTGCTTATATAACCATCGCACCCCTATTCGGTACTGCAAATACCTTCATAGTCCTTCTGCTCCTCCTCATACAACAGCTGTACATTTTTGTGAGGATGACTCTCCGGATTACACTTTATTCCTCTCAGGTACATTTGTACCGAACGATAGAACCTCAAGAAGATGCAGAACCGGACGTCGCACTCCAGCCGGCCTCTGTTGCATAAGTGGTAATATTTTATATATCTTAATAAGAAAAACATCTGAGTAAATTGCTATGCTGAAATATATCAAACTGACTTTTACTGCCGTAATTATTTTTTCAACAGTCGCTTTTACACAGGATCAACTCAGCCTCCTGGATCCTGCGGTACTGGACATTCTTGCAAAAGGATTAGATGGAGACCAGGCGAAAGCTTATGTGGTCGAAATCAGTAAATTTCATCGCGTGCAGGCATCACCCGGCTACCGTCAAGCCGCACAATATGTCCTTGACCAGCTGAAGAAATATGGATTTTCCGATAAAGATGCATACATCGAGTCGTTTCCGTCCGACGGAAACATCCAATACCAGACCTGGCAATCGCCTCCCGGCTGGGATATTGAGGATGCAGAGCTAAGTATCGTTGAACCGATTGAGGAGAAGATTTCATCTTTCAAAGAGACACCGATGAGCCTCATGTCGTACTCGAATCCCGGTGATGTGACCGCAGAAGTCGTATGGGTCGGCGCGGGAACGTCGGAAGCAGATTACAAAAACAAAAATGTAAAAAATAAATTCATCCTTGCCACAGGCAACGGAGAGGCGGTTCACCGTCTCGCCGTCATCAAGTACGGAGCAAAGGCAGTTGTATCATACCTCGACGACAAACGTGGACGTGAGAATCCATCGATGGTCCATTACACAGGCATCTGGCCAAAAGCGAATGAACTCTCGAAAGTGACTTTTGGTTTCAATATTTCCAACAGCCAGGGCGAAAAAATTAAGAAGTATCTCGAAAGCGGCCAAAAAGTAGTTCTCCGCGGATGGGTTAAAGGGCGTGGAAATCACTCCTATTTTATGGACGTCGTTGTTGCACATATCAGGGGAAAAGAAAAACCCATGGAGGAACTCGTTTTCAGCGCTCATCTGGATCATCCCAAAGAATGCGCAAACGACAATGCCAGCGGCTCAGCCGCAATCTTAGATATTGCCCGAGGCTTGAAATCACTAATTGACAGCAATGCCCTTCCGCAGCCAAAACGCTCATTCCGTTTTCTCTGGGTACCGGAATGGCATGGTACGATGGCATACATTGATGCGCATCCCGAACTCACCGGTCCTGCAGAGGGAGGAATGTTCCTCGCCAATATGAACCTTGACATGGTAGGCGAAAATACGGAACTGCTCCACTCGAAACTATATATAATCAGAACACCATACTCAGTTCCATCTTGTCTGAACGAAGTCACCGAAAACATGGCGCTTATGGTTGACCGGATGAATCTAACAGTTCCCGGCGGCAGTAAGTCACAATTCAACTACAGAGTTGTGCCATATAGCGGCGGCAGTGACCATATGATGTTTCTGGACAGGAAAATTCCGTCCATTATGCTGGGTCACTCAGATTACACTCACCACACGACTTTTGATTCACCTGACAAGGTTGACCCTCTGGAACTGGAGCGCAGTGAACTGATTGCAACAGCATCATTGTGGTACCTTGCTAATATGACTGTCGATCAGGGAATTGATCTCATAGAGTATTCGCGTTCCCGATCTTACCTTCGACTTGGTGAGACGGCGCGTCGTGTGAGGAAGCAAATCATTTCAGCTCCTTTACCTCAGCTGCCGATTGCCTGGGCGGAAACCGAGAATATCGTGAGTTATGCATTCGAGTATGAAATTGAGGCTGCCAATTCCATTCTGACATTCAATAATGATATTACCCTTCTGAATCCAATCAGTCAATCGCGGTCTCATTTCGGGAAACGATTCGATGTTCTGCTCACACTGCCCCGCTCGGTCACAGAAGCCAGCGGGCACGCCTCTGATATGCCACCCCCTCTCAATGTAAAGCTTGACATGCGGATTCCACAAAGACTTACGCGTGGTCCCTTAAGTTTTGATCTTCCCGAGAGTAAGTTACCAGAAATGGATGCAAAATGGTATGCTTCGGATGATTTCCCTCTCAGAGAGAATTACCGGTTCGAAATAGTGAATCTAATTAACGGAAAAAGAAGCGTCTCTGAAATACGAAACACATTCATTGCTCACTATACATCTGTCCCGGATTCTGTCGTATCACGCTATATGAACGACCTCGCAAAGGCCGGCTTGGTGAAATTTGCAGATCAGAAGAGGTAAGACCAACTGCGACTGCGATTCGGCTAACCATTACATATAACGGGAATATAATTTCAATCCTATTTCCAAGAGGTACGTCGGACATTAATTTCA
>CAYGXH010000308.1:0-4298 GCA_964353675.1 uncultured Chlorobiaceae bacterium | reverse complement strand
GGCCCAGAACCATTCTGAAGAATAGACAGATCCTTCATATTTTGTATAATCCATACCTCCCCACGTTCGGGCAAGCTGATTGATTTCTTCCGCTTCCCGTACGGCGGTATGATCCTTCCAGAGGACGAACATAGCATTAGGATTCTCGCTGAATTCCGGAAGAAGCGAGAGTGGTGTCCCATTGATGTCAACCGGTCCGGGCGTTGAGCCGGTCGTATCCACAGAAAGTCCGACAATTTGTTCGGCAATCCCGTGTGGCACCATAGTCAAAGCCGCAAGAATTGATTTTTCCAATCCCTCAATATAATCAAGGGCATGCTGCCGGAATTGGTTGTTGACCGGATCGCAATACCGACCATTACCCCAACGGCGGTATGATGATACTCCGCTTCCGACTTCTGCTCCGGTCGACGCGTCAACAATAACAGATCGAACGGAATCTGTTCCGTAATCTACACCGATGACATAATGATCTGTTTTCATGGGTTATCCGACAAAATATAGATAGGCAGCGAGAATGAGAACGAGTACGGCTGCTGATGAAATTACATCGCCTACCCCCCAGCTCGACCGGGATTGTCTCTTATGCTCTTCGCCTGTCGTCCCATAAGTTAAGCCGCTGATCTTTTCATAAGCGGGAGGTTCTGTGGCATAGCTCACCGCGATCATTACAACCACACAGACAATGAAGATCAGCAAACTATAATATTGAAAGAATATGTTGTTGATTATCCAGAAAATTGAGCCGTGCGTGTAGGTGAAACCGCTGATCAATTTCACCGGCGTATCGACGGCGAGGCGGAACAAACCAAGAGCGAAACCTGTGAGAAGTGCGGCGAGGCACCCTTTGGCATTTAAACGTTTATGGAAAACTCCAAGGAAGAACACTACAAAAATCGGGGGGGCAAGATATGCCTGAAGCCCCTGGAGGTAATCATACAATCCCTTCCCACCCTGAATAACCGGGATCCATAGAAGGCCGATCAACACCATTACTCCCGTTGCTACTCGTCCGATCCAAACTAGCCGATGCTCGCTCACATTGGGACGCAATCGGGAATAGAAATCAATAGTGAAAAGCGTGGAACAAGCATTGAAGGCGCCGGCTAATGAACTCATCAATGCTGCCAGCAATCCGGCGACGACAATCCCGCGGATGCCGATAGGAAGCACATAGGCAACAAGGAGCGGGAAGGCCTGTTGTGCGTTATCACGGATCACTCCACCATCGGTGCCGATGAGTTGTTGCTGTAATTCGGGGATCTTTCCGCTCTTTGCAAGCGCGAAGCAGATGATACCAGGTATTATAAAAATAAATACCGGTAAAAGTTTGAAAAATGCAGCGGCGATTGATCCGCGACGCGCTTCCCGCTCGTTTGGTGCGCCGAGCGCGCGCTGTACGATATACTGATCAGTACACCAGTACCATAATCCAATGATCGGAGCGCAGAACAGCATGCCGAGCCACGGATAGTTATCATTGAAATACCATGCCATCTTTCCGGCTTCTTTGACCGGAGCCCAGCTTCCCTCAACTCCTGATGGTACCAACGGCTTCCATAGGTTAAACATGTCAGGATCTACGATTGCCCGTAACTCAGACCATCCTCCGAGCGCGTTGAGTCCGAACACCGTGACCAATGCCGATCCTATAATAAGTATAATTGTTTGCATGGCTTCTGTATAAGCAACTGCACTCATTCCTCCGATTATCGTATACAGACCGGTGATGACCACAATGAGAATTGAACCGATCCAGAAGCTGTCCATTCCTAAAAAATTCATTTCAGGAAGAAGCACGGCAAACACAACACCGCCGGCATAAATACCGACTGCAATTTTCGTCAGGACGTAGGCAACAAGGGAAATTACCGAGAGTACGGTTCGTGATGTGGGTGAGAAGCGGCGTTCAAGAAATTCAGGCATGGTGAACACTTTCGACCTCATGTAGAACGGCACCATTACCCAGCCAAGCACCAGCAGGCACCATGCATGCAGTTCGTAGTGAGCCATCGCGACACCATCGGTTGCTCCCGACCCTGCTAATCCTACCAGATGTTCCGAACCGATATTGGAGGCAAAGATTGACGCTCCAACTATAAACCAGCCCAGATTGCGGCCAGCCAGGAAGTAGTGGATCGATGTGTCTTGCTGTTTGCGGATCACCCACCATGCAAGTCCGAGAATTACCGAAAAATATACCGCGATAGCAATCCAGTCGAGAGTATGTAACATTACCATGGTACACTCCTTTTGAAATTAGTTCTGGATATTCATCAGAATCATTGCACTGTTATTTCCCAAAGATTGGTCAGAATGTTTTATTTTAATCTTCGAAGCGTCATTCAGGCAAAAACAACCTGATCCCTTTAAATTTGTATCCCGTCATTCCGGTCATTCTTCCGGCTGGGACGAAATTGTGCTTACCAAATTAAAGTATGGCTATCGTGGTGTGAGCCTCCGTTCACCTTGATAAATCTGAAGAAAATATTAATTAAATTCGTGCTTAAAGTCAATTATTTGAAGTAGATTTAAGGATCGAACAGGATTGAAATCTACCCCTTTTATTGGGTTAATAAATGTGAAAACACTTATGTGCATTGAATGGGTCACTTTTTCTGAGGTGTCTCACTAATCATAAGAATTTGGCAGGGTAGATATTCAATCTTAACGTCTGGAATTTGACCTGGGTAGGCACTATTCCCATAGTATAGGGAATAAAAAACTATCGTTCCCCTTTACTTAAGCTGTTTTCGTGGATTTTCCGGATTATGTTTTCTTTCCAGAATTAAATTTGACGAATTTTTCCCACATAATTGCACCGTCGGGGGTGCAGTATTCCTTCGAGAATTCAAGTGTAAATTTGTTAATTACCTTCGCGTACTCTACAAGGAATTCATCATTCTTCTTTTTTGCGTTGTGTCCCAGTGGTTCGATGATTGAAATGTATAGATCCTCATCTCCGGAGATGAATTCCCAGAATCGTTGCCCACAGAGTTTTAAGTAATCACCTTTGTCGGAATTTTCGTCCTTTCCGTAACAGCAACCATTCACCGCAATAATCCGGATGTCTCTTGCATTGGTTCTCCGTATTCTTATTGCCCTTTTAAAGTCGTCTTTCATCCTGGCGATTTGGCGACTATTGCCCCAGTTTGGTCCGGATTTTATTGAAACAAGATATAATGTTCCTCTATTTTCAAATTCCAAGTCAATTCCCTCTGCCGATGATTTTTTCCCTCCATATACCCGTTCGCAGATGAAGATTGCAAGCTCTTCAAGAAATCCACCGAAAATGCCTTCCTCTTGAGATGAAAGATGTGTATCAAGGATCGTTTTTACCAAATCATGGGCGGTATTCTGATTCTTTGCTTTGAACAAATAAGGATTCTTCCGGGATAAAATCTTCTTCAGTTGAAGTGATAAAAGATTCTCGAGCCTTCGGGTGTGGAAATACCGTATGTTCGGCTCGATGAACCTTAGGATATCATTTTTTTAATATTTTTACCATATTTCACTTTCTTCTCAAACAACATCACCTTGGCAGAAACAACTTTTTTTTGGGCAAGTTCAACATTCTTCGGCAGAATATCTATGCCTACTGAATTTCTGTGAAGTTTCTGTGCAACTTCGCATGTCGTTCCGCTGCCCAAAAAGGGATCAAGCACCCAGTCTCCGTCTTTCGTAAAAAGTTTGATGAACCATTCGGGAAGAGCGCGGGGGAATGTTGCACTATGATTTCGGTTGTATGTTTCTGTAGCAAGATGCAGGACGTTTGAAGGATAGGCTTTGTCCCTCCCTACCCAATTTGCAATATTCTTTCCAAATCCACTGCCGACTTGTGAGTCAAACCGCACAATATCGTTTTTTCCGAGGCGCTTCAATCTCGACTCAGCCCATTTCCCCATAGGCACCATAACATTTTCCTGAAACATCTGAAATTGTTTCGTTTTATTAAACTGTAAACATCTTTCCCATGCATCTCTAAATCTGTTTGGCCATTTGCCGGGGTGACAATTGCGTTTGTGCCAGATATACTCCTCTGTCCATAACCAACCCTGTTTCCGCAAGGCAAGTATTAGCTCAATGACGTAAGTATGCCTTTCACCAGCAACGACTTTCTCCTTTATGTTGAGGATAAAAGTACCATTTGGTTTTAGAACGCGTAGGAACTGTTCACTCTTTGGGATAAACCACTCAACATATTTATCTGGCTTTATACCACCGTAGGTTTTTGCTCTGCAATCTGCATAGGGGGGAGATGTGACTATCAGTTCAAAGAAATTGTCCTCATAGTCCTG
>CAYGXH010000307.1:0-4305 GCA_964353675.1 uncultured Chlorobiaceae bacterium | reverse complement strand
ATCAAGCAGTGGTTAAGCTGCGGATATGTCGAAGAAGGAAAACACCGGCAGAGTAAACGAGGCACACCCCAGGGAGGAGTAATAAGCCCATTACTGGCGAACATCTATCTTAATCCTGTTGATCAAGCATTCAAACGAAGTGGACTTAGAAACATCAGTAAGGGATCTATCCACCTCGTGAGATATGCTGATGATATGTTGTTACTTTCGCAAAGTAAACTGGAGAAAGGCATAGCCCTTCTTGGAAGATACACGAAGAGACTGGGTTTAGCCATAAACCAGGAAAAGACACGCAGAGTGAGAATGGAAGAAGGAAAGAGTGTGGATTTCTTGGGGTTCCGGTTCCACAATGTGAGAGGCAGGAAACGGAAGGAGCGGTTAATATTAGTTTATCCAAGTCCGAAGAGCCAGCAGAGGTGTCGAAATAAGATACGGACACTTGTTCACCACTCGATACCATTGCGTGTGAAAGAACAGATAGGTAATGTGAATCGTTACCTACGAGGATGGGTAGGCTACTTTAGAATTGGAAATGCGGGAAAAGTATTACAGGGCATAGCGCACTTTGTTAATAAACGAGTACGCCGTGTAATCCAGCGACGCAGAGGTAATGGTGGATATGGATGGGGAGGCAGACTTAAATCTGCATATATTTATGGTGAGCTGGGCTTGTATTATGATTACCGAGTTCGATGGCTATAGTTTTGATGTAGATGTTGTTCAGGAAAGCCGGATGAAGGAAAACTTCCCGTCCGGTTTGACGAGGGTTCAATAGGAAACAGAGATGATGGCTTGCTTGAGCGGGACACTCGTTCCGAAAGGAGAGAAACAGCCGGGGCTCACATGGCCTGTACACTTTTGCGCCATTGTCCTACTCTACAATCTCTCTCCAGATGGAGCAAGTAACTTTTCTTTACCAAAGAGATGAAAGCCCCAATCAGAAATGGTTGGGGCTTTTGTTTTTGATATTGCACGGAGAATTTAAATTGAGCCATATCTCCCTGGCATATGTCTTCAAAGCCTTCAGAGCAGTCCGGGGAGTAAATTAAATAATAGTTCTCAGTATGCAACACCAGGCGTACTGCGCAGATAAAGATCTTCGGTGAGTTGCTGGTGTGCCCGGAGCAGGACCGTTCGACTCACTCACAAAGAGCGCTCGTTCGCTCACGGTTTCAGGCATAGATGCAAAGAATGATCGCAAAAACGCGGCCCTCATTTGTGGCAGGAGCAAGATCCAGCCAGAGGAGGGCGGGATTTCGACTCTATCGTTGACGCAATCGAGTCTCAACTTTTTCCATTTCTCCAATGAATACTGCAATATATTGACTTTTCATCAGAAAATAATTAACATAATTCTACAATATTTTGGATAGATTTTCAATGGGGGATTATCATGAAAATATTTACCAAAATAATAATTAGTACCATCATTGTTCTACTGTCCTTTCAATGTAAAAAAGAATCTGCAACATCACCGGATTTGGAGGAAACACCGCAGGAGATTATCGATCAAAACAAAATAAACGATCAATTCATATCCTACCTCCGTACCAAAACACTCGACAGCGCACTTATACTTACGATGGAATGGGCTCAACAGCAACCATACGTGAAAAGTGCTCGAAGAAAAACAAATGGCATCGCTTTTGAGTATTCAAGCGGTATTAAAGGTGCTATCGTTTTCTACATGCAAGATCACAATGGACAGATATCTATTAAAGGATTTCATGGACTTGCTAAGAGTTCCAATAATCAGGATAGAATGAGTGGAAAAAATAAACGGTACAATGCTAATAGGATCAAAGCACAATCCCATGGCATACTCGACGAAACGATCGGAAATAAAAAAGCTTACATATGGGCTCCGTTTGAGTTTCGCTTCAAGGTGGATATGCGACCACCGCTTGAAGCAATTATCAACAATGCAGATGTAAAACTGGAACTCACAACTCGGAGCGATGGACATTGCACTGTCAGTTCATTCCGTGATGCTCTAGCGTATGGTCTGGTTATAATCGACTCGCATGGAAGTGAAGGAAATTATATCCTGACGGGCGAGGAATTTACACTGGAGAATTACGAGACATACCTGAGCTGGTTCTCGAATGGAATGCTTGAGGTATGGGATTATAATATAATGGATAGTACTGGTAGGAATGTACTTGAATATCACAGCTATTGGGTCATTGAAAATAGTTTCATAAGTAGTCTGAGTGGAACTTTTCCGAATAGTGTCATCTTTAACGGATCATGCGAGAGCACATGGAGCGACTCTCTCGAAAAAGCGTTTATCAATAAGGGCGCTAAAACGTATTTTGGATTTGATACAACAGTGACTACTACCTTCTCATCAGCAACGGCGAGCCAGATTGTTGATGCATTGGTGAATATGTACTGGAATACTGGAGAGGCGTTCGTGCCAGGGATGAAGGATCTAAGCGTACCTGAACACACCGAGTTTGAAATGAAAGGAAGCACCGAGATGTCGTATGCCATGCCCCGATGGGAAGGTGAATTTCATTTCTTGAAAAAAATAGATACTACAATCGTTGACGGGAATGAAACACGCGCGTACCATATCAATTATAAGGCAGACTTTTCCTTCAAAATGATATGCCCCGAAGATGTCGCATTATATAATCCATACTATTTTGAAAACGACAGTATCGCAGGATTATATTCCCGTTCATATTCGTACGAAATAACAAATCAGTCGTATCACGATCTTTGTATTGCTTCGTGTGTTGGCACAACCGAAAAGGTCATGCTCTTCGACCGCGCGTGGCTAGATATTGATCCTGATTCGAATAAATATTCATTCCAAATTATGTTTCTTGCAAACAAAACAAATGATTGTATTGCTACTTGTTCAGGCGGGACAAATTATGCCTTGAACTACCTCGAATTTATCGGATCAAAAAGTGAGTGGTATCCTAGCCTTGAGTATCCAATGGAAGGGACAATTAATGATAGCGTTATCAGCGGCAAGTGGGTAGGTCCCGGTATAGAACACGAAACCGAGATCAACTCTAACGGTTTGGAGGGAGTGACACTCGAGTGGAACTTTGTAAGGAAATAATGAGGGACGAACCACCTCCCGGATGTTTTACCGCGTTGACAAAATCGCGTGAAAATTACGCTCACCACACACTACGTAATGAGAGTTACCGATAAAGATCACCCCCTTGCGGATTTGTGCCCGGAGCAGGATCCCGCCAAAAGAGTGCGGGATTTCGAATCTATTGCTGATGCAATAGATTCTCAACTTCTATCATTCATATACGTTTTTACTTCTAGCGTAAAATTCTGAGATGTGCCCGGAGGGGGATTTGAACCCCCACGGGTGTGACCCCACTAGACCCTGAAGCATGTCAGATGCCTAAAATGATAGTGAAATGGGCAATTTTAAACTCAAGATTGCCCATTTTTTTCATCTTATGGACACTTTTTGGTCACTAAATGTATAGGTTGTTTTAGGATGGTATCCGTTATAGTCTCACCTTGGTCACTTCTACTCTATTATATATACTAGTCTTTACTCCCTGCCTGCAAACTGTAACTGTAACCAAAGTGTAACCGTGCAAGTGATGTCTCGACAAAGGTTTGTCGGAAAAGGTAACGGTTACACTTTGGGAGGGGGATTTTGTTCATTCATCTCGGCACGGCAGAATTGTTAAGCTCGGTGGAGAAGATAGAGATTGGGAAATAAGTTATCTTCCTTGACAATTAAAAAACATTCGGCTACATTCAGTCCATGATCTACTCAAAACAATATTATGACACCACATCAAAATAGGGATAATCTATTCGATAAGGATGCTCCTTCAACACCACTTTATCGGATTATCATTGGGCTACTTTTCGTTCCGGGTGTTTATTTAGTTTTACTTTTTTGTGCCGTAATGCCCATTGTATGGTGGTGGGAACTTGCTCATTTTGAAGAATTCCAATCGGATCGGCGCATAATAAGTTTAATTGGTCTTGGGACCATTATTATCGCTTTTGCTTGTTTAAGAGGAATTAGGATGACACTATTCCGCAAGCCTAGATTTGAATTATCACTTAGGGTTGATTTGAATCAAGAAACGGAACTGAAATCCTTTATCGATCATATATGCAATAAATTGGGGACGACACTCCCCGATTCTGTAATTTTACATGCTGAACCAACTTTCTTTGTACAAACTGGAAAGTTAAAAGTGCTAAATGGTGAAGCGAATGGCAGAGTACTTGCTATTAGTTTACCTCTGCTTAGTGGTCTTTCACTAAACGAATTTCGCTCTATACTTGTCCATGAATTCGCTC
>CAYGXH010000306.1:0-4326 GCA_964353675.1 uncultured Chlorobiaceae bacterium | reverse complement strand
AATGGAAAGGATGGCATTCGCTGCAAATGCAACAAGCACCGCGGTCGCTCCTGCAACTTCCCATTTCCAGGCGATAACCAAACCTATGAGCCAGATCGCCATCAAAATGAAGAGGATGTAATCGTTCATCGTGAGCGGGAGACTCCGAGGATTCCCATCCCCTACCACATCAGCCACTATCATGAATCCCCAGAAAAGTATAATTAATGCAGAAAGAACTCTGGCAATCCATCGAATTGCCTTTGAAACTCGACTTGATAACGACGAAGAAACGTTCATTGTTGTACTCCTCTGATATTATAGAGCGGTCTGTTGCCGCCCATTCTGCGTTCGCTTATGAGCGCAGCAATGTTGTTGTGGCGCGTGTCATCATCGATACTGATGACTTTCATAATTATACATCACCCGAAAATCCAAATTTCATTATACCTTTCATGGGAGGCCGCGCCACACCTGCCTGCCGGCAGGCAGGCGCTGCGCGAATGAACGCAGAATTTTGTAATTACGCAATAATGGGTAATTATCTCTTTTTTCATAATCTCATCGGATAGTACATATCCAGATAATTTTATCCATCCTCGCCTAAAAACAACTCCTAAATGAGCGTTTATTTGTGTAAAATAAAAAAATAAGATCAAACGCGCGTCACTAATCTGGCACGCTCAATTTATTAAGCACCAATTTTCATATAGTGGTATATGGCGGATCGATTATAATTCCTCATTGAAAGGCCAGTCAGAGAATTCTTGGATGTTCAGAGAGGTGCGGTATCGTGATGTTGTCCAGAGTTCGGTGTCCCAGAACTCATGTACCTCATAGCGTCCCGAAACAGTAGAGCGAATGGCCCAATGATAATATCGTATAGGGGTGACTGTATCGTTATATCCAAGGCGGACACAACGACCATCGATATCATTGTCCCTGAACGCATGCCAAATACGCTCAGCCTGCGATGGATGTGGTGGTGGAAGTTCTTCATTAAAAAGAGCATTGAACGTACCGATAAACCTTTTAGCGTGCCGTACAAGGTCTTCATCAACCATCCAAATGTACTTAGGAGGCTGGAGATTCCCGGTAGCAGTGACGATCATTCCATAGAGCACGACGGATTCACGGAGGGCGGTAATAACCAATGCGTTTTTTATGCGGGCAGCGAGACCAACAAGCGAGAACTCGTCTGTCTCTATCGCCTTTCGGTAAGCTTCACCTGTAAGCTTTTCGATGGTCCATGCCGGGAATGTGCTTGCGAGAGCCAGAGAGAGAGCATCACATCCACCCGGGAGCAATTTATCACTTTGTTGAACGCTACCGAACAATGGTGAAGAAACAACTTCCAGCAACCTCTTGTACTCAGTCAGCGAGACAACCTTAGGCCTTGCGGTCGCGTTGATCTTTTGCAGAGATCGAATCAGGCAGAAATACTCACTCAGCTGCTTATCCTTGGCGTAGTAACCTTCCACAGGGACTGTCGCTGGCGCTGCACCTAGCACCTGGGCGACTCGACGCGCACACGTGAGGAGCTCCCCCCGCTCATGTTTCTTCATTGCCGTTCGGTAAAATTTGTCTAGGGCAAGCAGAAAAACTCTGTTATCAATGACACGTTCAATATCGTTCATACAATCTTCTCCGATCTCGCAATACGATATTAGATCACATCCGGACAAGCGGCGATCTTTGTTAATCTTAACAGCTTCTCGCTAATCTTATAATGCGATATGGTTTGGCTGATCATTTACTCATTTAAAAAGATTTTCGATGATGCCCAGCTTCTCGGAAAATTCACGTGTCGAATAGACCATCTCCTTCCCGTCTTTTGTCGTTTGGATATTGCACCAGAGTGTGTCCATCCCCTCAAGGTTTACTTTCAGTTTTTCTGTTTTCAAATTGCTGAATGATATGCGATAGAGATTTAAACCAAGACGGTAATATAACGCGTCATAGTTGAATGTGTAGTACATTGCTGATGGAAGAGTTATTGAGTTCTTTGGACCTATTCCATCCCATTCTTCAAACTTACACAACTTATCAAGATTTACCCCTTGATGCCAATCGAAAAAATACACATATTTTCCGCCCCATAATGTTTTTGGTCCAACAGAATCAACTTTAGAAAATTGTTGCGGTGACCTTCCATCAAGAAACATACGCCAGCATCTACCGTGCTGCCATATCTCCAGAGTGACGGAATCAGCCCAGGTTGCAGTCGTTCCATAAGCAACAGGACGCGGAGTACCAAGTTTGATTGCATTGACCACATATACCTTCATAGAATCATCTGTTTGGTACCTACCCCTTGCTTGGTAAGAAATCATCTTTCCATCAGGAGACCATTGTGGGAACCAACAACCAATATCCCCACTTGTTACCTGGCGTATGTTTGTACCATCCCTATTCAGAATGAATAATTGGCGAGTCATTGTCCCCATAATATACTTTACAACGGCAATATGATTCCCGTCAGGAGAGATACTAGGGAATTCATAATGATAATCATCTGATATTATTTCATTACGTTTTCCGGAATCATCAAGATTTGCCAACCATAAATGACCGGTAAGTTTTAACTGACGGAATAGAAGCTTGTGTCCATCTCTGGAAATCATTGGCTCTTCTACAGCAGCTAGTCCCTTTGTTATCGGTTCTGGTGTACCACCTGAAGCTGGGACAGTCCAGAGGTTCGCTTCATCTCCAACAACTGAAGAGTAGATAAGCTGGTTATTTGTTGTCCAGCAGATATTCCCCTTCACCGATTTATCTGAAACAACATTGTGCTCATGATGTGTTAGCAAATCATGAATAATAATCTCACAGTGACGTTGTTTAATCTGGTGTACCAACGCAACCGAATTGCCATCAGGAGACCATGCGAAAAATAATTTGGTTAAATACTCTTTATTGGCAACTGAGTCCATAAACTCTAATCGAGGATCTGTACCGTCAGGATTCATAGTCCAGAATTCACCATTTCCACTCTTGCTTATCGTTGACGGAGCTCCGGACGGAAGGAGTAAGTACCCGATTCTTTTCCCGTCCGGGGACCATTTGGGAGTTACACCATTTCCAATAATTTTGACAGTTCCTCCGTTTAAAGGTACAATGCCTATTTCTGCGTCAGGTTGGCTATTAACTGTAAAAATGACATTTCTTCCATCAGGTGAGACATTCGCTGCACGAATTTCATTTATAGTGGAATCATAGGTCAATCGTCGCACCTCACCGCCTGCAGCGTTTATCACGTATAAGTCCCACAGTTTATTTTTATCCATCGCTCCAAATACTACCGACTCCCCGTCGGGTGAAATTCCGGAGGCCGAAATATGACTAAAGGGAATCTGTAACCAGCGTGATGTGAAATTGGGATTAATTTCTACGCCCTTCTTTATGAATAATAGATAAGTTACGACTGCAAGTAAAACAATTGAGATTGCGGTGACTACTCCCTTATTCCTGATCGAAAGAATTTTATTCTTTCCGCTCACTGGTTTGTATCCTGTCCGAGATGTTTCCTTGCTCAGCCTTCTCAAATCGATAAGCATGTCCTCAGCGGTTTGATATCTTTCGGCAGGGTCCTTCTCATGTGCACGATTAATTATGTGGATCAATTCGGGCGATACATTGGAGATTGATGCTTCAATGGGCTGTGGTTCTTCATTCACGACAGAATATAAAATTGCCGCTTCATGCTCTCCACGGAAAGGTAGATAACCTGTTATCATCTCATATAATATCACTCCAAGCGACCAGAGATCTGTACGATGATCAATCTTGCCTCCCTGCGCCTGCTCGGGTGACATGTACGATGCCGTACCAACTGTGGTACCTGTCTTCGTTAGCTTGCTTAATCCCTTCTTCCTCGCTAATCCAAAGTCAAGTATCCTCACCTGTCCCTTATCAGACACAATGATATTACTACTTTTTATATCCCTATGTACGATACCTTTCTCATGGGCTGCCTGCAGACCTTCTGCAATCTGAATTGCGATCCATACTGCTTCTGCCACATCAAGACGTCCTTTTTCGATTTTCTTACTTAATGAATTGCCCTCATAATAACCCATGACGATGAACATCTGGCCGTCATCAGTAGTTGCGACATCGTAGATTGTGCATATATTTGGATGGTCTAATGCAGATGCAGCTTTGGCTTCGTGCTTAAAACGTGCACGTTCCTCTTCTGACTGGGCAACATCACGTGGCAGGAATTTCAGCGCGACGTCACGGTCTAGTTCTGTGTCGTGGGCTTTGTAAACTACGCCCATGCCTCCTTCGCCAAGCTTCTCGAGGATCTTATAATGTGATATGGTTTGACCGATCATTATCCCTCTT
>CAYGXH010000305.1:0-4332 GCA_964353675.1 uncultured Chlorobiaceae bacterium | reverse complement strand
AAAAGCCACCGATTCCGGTAATATACTCTGGAATGAATGGATAAGCTGGAACGCTAAGCAGGTTGAAATGTTTATCCGTGAACTGAAGGATTCGATGCGAACATTTGACCGTCAGATAAAAATATCGGCAGCGGTATTTCCGGATGCTGATAACGCCAGGGTTTTGATAGGTCAGGACTGGGAGATGTGGGCGGGGGATAATTTAATTGATATGCTCTGTCCGATGTTGTATACGAACCACATCGGTTTCTTCACGAAGTACACAGAGAAAGCTGTGAAAATTGGACGGGGACACTCCCAGGTCTGTGTGGGTATCGGAATCGGTACTTCTCACAATCAGAATACACCGGAGGGGATGCTGCAGCAAATCGAAATCGCAAAAAATCTGAGTGCAGATGGTTTTATTTTTTTCTCTTCATCCAGCCTCAATCAGGATTTTCTAAAAGCATTGGAGACTATCAGATAGAGGGTATATAATGTGCATTATTTTCTGCCTTGATCCTCCCGGAGGTTTGCAATTCTATAGCGAAGATAACCTACGGGAGGATTAATGTTTGGTGTTTTTATACGGATCATGGTTCTGCTTCGATAACGCCGCTTCAGTCGTCTCAATCACTGATTCACACCTATGAGTGGATTGCGCTGAATATCAATTTTATGAGTTGTTTATCAGTGTAATCCTTTCATCTGCGTCAATCTGCGGTTCAGACTTTCCCTGCCACATTCGTAATTTCCTCCGGCCTCCAAGCCCTATCCAATCCCGGAACAAATCCTCATAAAACGTGAGATTTTATTACTAAATATGCCCAAAGCTCTCTAAAAATCTCGCTTCGGAAAACTCGCAATCTGGTAAAAACAGGTTGACACTTCCCTATTTTCTTCATACCTTACGCCCATCCTCACACCTGCTATGGTTGGGCAATGCATGTCTCACAGTAAGATTCTTGAAATATTCCGCCAAGAAGTTGGCCAACGAGTGATTATAATTTTTAGGACGCACATCTGTCAATTGCGATTCGAATACACTGATACGCGCCGAAGTCCGCCTTCGGTGAACACGGTCAGAGGTTTACAATGATTAGCCAAATCCAAAAATTTCACACGGGCGCTTCTCAGCGAGTGGAAGTAAGTTTGCGCATCCCGCCTTCTTTTGGCGGGAGCGGACAGAGGAACTAACAATGATCTACCAGACAATATCATCAAAACCCTCACCTTATGATCCCTCTCCCGGTTCGGGAGAGGGATGTCACACCACAGGCGTGACAGGGAGAGGGTCAATGAGGAGATGCAAAGAATGATTGGCAAAACCATCTCCCACTATACAATACTTGAGGAATTGGGACGTGGCGGAATGGGCATTGTCTATAAAGCCGAGGATACTAAACTCAATCGCACTGTCGCTCTTAAGTTTCTGCCTAAGGAGTTGGAAGCTCATGAGCCAGAACGAGTTCGCTTCCTGCAGGAAGCTCAAGCAGCATCGGCACTAAACCATCCGAACATCTGTGCTATCCATGCACTCGGTGAACATGAAGATCAAGAGTTCATCGATATGGAATTTGTGGACGGTGTGACCCTGCGGGAGAAGATCAAATCAGGACAGCTAACAATAAATGACGCCACTTCCTACTCAATCCAGATTGGTGAGGCACTCCAGGAAGCACACAGCAAAGGAATTGTGCACCGTGACGTTAAGCCGGAAAACATCATGGTGAATTCGAAAAAACAGATCAAGGTGATGGACTTCGGGCTTGCGAAGCTGAAAGGTTCACTGAAACTCACGAAAACATCTTCAACGGTCGGCACTATCGCTTACATGTCTCCGGAGCAGATCCAGGGAGCTGACGTCGATGCCCGCTCTGATATCTTCTCATTTGGTGTAGTGTTATTCGAGATGCTCGCCGGTCGTTCACCGTTTCGTGGTGAGCATGAAGCCGCGATGATTTATTCGATCGTCAATGAAGAGCCCGAACCGATTCAGAAGTACCGGTCAGACACTTCATCGGAGATGTTGCATGTTCTTAATCGTGCATTGGAAAAGGATACCGAAGAACGATACCAATCAATGTCCGATATGGTAATTGATCTAAAGCGGCTGAAAAAAGGATCAGGACGGATCATTCATGAGACAGTAGCAGAGACAGGGAAGGCTGGGATCCGGAGACGCAGATATATCTGGATGGGTGGCATAACGGTCGTCGTTGCCGCTGCTCTCTTGTACTATTTTCTTTTTCTCCCCCGCGGAGAACGGATTAATCCTGATTGGAGTTTTCGAGATCTTAAGATTTCACTCCCTAGTCTCGGCTCCCCCGGTATTTCAAGAGATGGCAATTGGATGGCATTTGTGGCTCAGGACGTCGGCCGTACGTCATTCGGAGTTTATTTCATGAACCTGATGCATGGCGAACCAAAACTAATTGCAAAGGTGAGGTACTTGAGCTATGTCGATGTATCCTATGATGGTAGTCTTGTCCTGTATTCTGTAATCAATCGTGTTACGGAATATGCTGAGGGTTTTGTAGTCTCTTCCCTTGGTGGTAGCCCGCTGAAGATCTACGATGAGGGCGGCCTAGTGCCTCACTTCCGCCCTGACGGCCAGAGGGTAGGCTATATTCTGGGTTGGCCATCCCCGAAGGGCAAACCTAGTCCGTCCAAGTCCGGCAAACGCGAATTATGGAGCGTACGAATTGACGGTACAGATCCCCGCCTTGAGTTTGTTGACAGTATTAGCCTAAGCACAAGCGGTAGTGCGTGTTTCAGTTACTCACCAGATGGGAATAGCGTGGCATGGCTCCGCACATTTCCTGGGGAGTATGACGAAATCATAATTCACACTTTAACGACAGGAGCAGAAGAGCAAATCACCAACGATCGCGCTAATATCGATGAGCTTGTTTGGACACGGGAGAATTCAATCCTATATACAACTAAAAAGGAGGGAGTGTATAATGTCTGGATGGTCCCTGTTTCAGGCGGAGTACCAATCCGGATTACGAAAGGAAGGGGCCCAGACCAATCAGTAAGAGCATCATCCGACGGCCAAAAGGTTCTTTTCTCTCAGAATCAGGATATTCGAAATCTCTGGACGGGTGACCTTACGAAGATGCAGTTCAGTCAATTGACCTCAAACGAGGGCTTTTACGGACGCCCTACATTTTCGAGGGATCAAAAACTGATCGCATTTCATGAGGTTATGAGCACCGCGTATCCGCAGAGGACTATTCTCTATACGATGGATTTAACAACTGGAGAGCGGCGGAGAATGACATCCGATTCTGCAGTTTCAACAAATCCGGTGTTTTCACCCGACGGTCAATGGATTGCCTATGCCCATTACCCGATTTATACCAGTCTGGATTCAGTCAGTGTTTATGCCGTGAAATTTGATAAACCCGGGGAAGTACGGCGACTTGGAAGAGGTTGCCCGGTTGGCTGGATTGATCCCCAGTGTCTTATAGCATGGGACGGTATGGGATCGTTACGCACATATCTTGATGGAAGGACCCCTGAACGAATTGGTGGTGATTCAATATGGATTGTGCCTAGTATACCTGATACATTTATTCTTTATATAGACAGACATGTCGGGAAATACGGGCTTTGGGCAAGAACACCTTCGAAGAAAAGTGAAGTACAACAGCTCCGGGCCGATACGAAAAGGGCCGATCTCGAGATCTGGGGCGATTTTGCATTCCATTTCACCCAGACTCTACGATGGTTCATGCTCTCGCCTCCTTGGAGTCCGATAGCAGTAATACATCAACATGATAATGAGACCGATAAAGAAGGTTGGTGGAAAATGGAACTTTCAACCCTCAAGAAAACACCCCTCGTGGGTCCATTAAAGTGTCTCGTAATGTTAAATGGAGATTTAAGCGCCGATGCCAATAAGATCGTATACACTGAAGGTATTGATCAAGCAAAGTATGTGCTTATCGAGAACCTGTTCAAGTAAACGATGATCGGTCAGTCCACATCGCGCTACAGAATATTTTAGAAGTTCATAGAAATAATTGTCAGAATCCAATTGACATTTATTTCATAAGCATGACCCCCTCGACAAGCTCGGGGGTTACCACCTTTATTTCATCAACATCACCTTCTGAGTCGCCCTGAAATTATCAGTCGTCACCCTTCGACAAGCTCAGGGTGACCATCCCGTCAATAAACTCGGGAGTTATTATCGTTTTACTAATTACTTCATTAACATAACTTTTTGGATTGCTTTGAAGCCATCAGTCGTCATCCGGATAAAGTATATACCGGTAGGTACCGATACTCCCTGTCCGTCTGTCCCGTCCCATTCCATCTCGTATGACCCGGGCGATGTCTCTC
>CAYGXH010000304.1:0-4339 GCA_964353675.1 uncultured Chlorobiaceae bacterium | reverse complement strand
ATAAGAAAAGTATTGAATTGAAGTAAAGCATTTGTGAATTCCCGAAAAACTTCCGGTACTGCCCGAGGATCATTGATGAAAGTAATCCGACTTCGCCTTTTAGCGGTACTCGCATCTCTGCATCTCTTAATCCCTCTCCGTAATCTGTACAATTGGTTTTCGTATGCCCTGAACTTCAGGATGCAATGGAAAAATGCCAGCTACCGACGAAGAGGCGCTCCCGATGGATTACCGATCCCAAAGCCAATGCTTATGCACCTGGTTTCCGGCAGGTATAATTTGGAAGGACTCTACAATAATGGCAAGCTCGGCGCTGATTGTATCAGAGAGATACTGGAGAAAAATAAGCTGAGGATAGAACAATTTTCTTCGATTCTCGATTTTGGCTGCGGCTGTGGGCGTATACTGCGGTTCTGGCATGATCTCAAAAACACGAAAGTTTACGGAACCGACTATAATCCCGAATTAATTCGCTGGTGCCGGGAATCATTACGGTTTGCAGAGTGCAGAGTTAACCGCCTCGATCAGCGGATGAATTACCCCGATAATAAGTTCGATTTTATTTATGCAATTTCAGTTTTCACGCACCTCAACGAACAACTTCAGTCTTTTTGGATGAATGAATTAAAAAGGATTCTGTGTCCCGGAGGATATATGTACATCACAGTCTTAGGGACGAAAAACCTTAGTAAACTTTCGGAAAAAGAAAAGAGTGAATTTTTCCATGGGCAGTTAATCGTGGAGAATGCAGACCTCTCGGGTACGAACATCTGTCGTGTATTCCATCCGGAAAAATACTTTCGGAATAATATGGCTCACGGGATGACTGTAGTTGATTTTATTCCGGGGGGAGCAAGAGACGCGGAAAACCAGGATGTGTTTTTATTAAAAAAAATAGCTTGATTCCGTAGCTTGTACGGCATGTTTTGATTTTACCAACTCGTCTCCCTATTTGCCATTCTCAGCTTTACTGATGATATTTATTAAGTTCGATAATGTAATTTTCAAATAAATTGTATGCTTGTCGTTAACGAAATATTTCACAGTATTCAGGGGGAGTCGACACACATCGGAAGACCGTGCGTTTTCGTGCGGCTGACCTGCTGTAATCTCCGCTGTACGTACTGCGATACAGCATACGCCTTCGAAGAAGGAGAGGATATGTCGGTGGAGGATGTTGTCGGAGCAGTCAAATCATACGACTGCAACCTCGTCGAGGTCACCGGTGGTGAACCGCTCCTCCAGCCGGAAGTTCATCAGCTCATGACGATCCTCTGCAATGAAGGAATGGAAGTACTGCTGGAGACAAGCGGAAGTATTGACATCAGCGTTGTTGATCCCCGTGTAAAGCGCATTGTGGATTTTAAATGTCCGTCGAGCGGGATGGAGAAAAGGAATTTGTGGGACAACATTCATTATATCCGGGAGAGTGATGAGATAAAGTTTATCATCGGGACGCGTGAAGATTACGAATGGGTAAAGGATATCATTCAAAAGTATGATATCATCGCAGGGTGCCCCGTACTGATGGGTGTCGTTTACGGTGTATTGGAACCCCGCATTCTTGCAGAGTGGATACTTGCTGATCATCTGCGTGTTAGGTATCAGCTTCAGATTCACAAGTACATCTGGACTCCCGATGCACGCGGTGTTTGAAGCGAGTGCCATTACTGTGGCGGTGAGAATATTCCGGATTATTTCAGGATCGGAGTCATTACTGTGAAACAGGGAAATATGGAGTACCGAATGATAAGAGATCCTGCAGTTGTGCTCGTCAGCGGCGGCATCGACAGTTGTATCACGGCTGCCATTGCCAATGAGCGATATACTCTTGCTTTCCTGCATATTAATTACGGACAGCGGACAGAATGGCGTGAGCTCAGAGCATTTCAAGAGATTGCCGATTACTACCATGTTACTGAACGGCTTGTCGTCGATATGCAGCATCTGCGGCAGATAGGGGGCTCGAGCTTAACCGATCGAAGTATTGACGTCCCGCTGGCAGATCTGAAACGGAAGGAGATTCCTGCCACATACGTGCCATTCCGTAATGCAAACATGCTCTCGGTTGCGGTAAGCTGGGGGGAAGTGATAGGTGCAAAAAGAATTTTCATCGGCGTTGTTGAAGAGGATTCCTCCGGTTACCCTGATTGCCGAAAAGAGTTCATAGATGCTTTCAACAGAGTGGTCGATGCAGGCACGAAACCCGAAACCCGGATTATTGTAGAGACTCCAATCATCGCAATGAAGAAATCAGAAATTGTGAAAAAAGGCGCTGAACTCGGAGCCCCTATCCGTCTGAGCTGGTCCTGCTATCAGAATGGAGATGTTGCGTGCGGCGTCTGCGATAGTTGCGCACTCCGACTGAGGGGTTTCCAGCAGGCAGGAATCGAAGATCCGATCCCATACCGTCAAAAACCTCGATATTTATAATATTTTTGAGGTTTTTCCCTTCCTTTCGTCGAATCATCAGTAATGTGCTCCCGCTCAATTCGGCATTGAGACTTATCTTAAAAATTTGGTAATTCGAACACTATGAAAAATAGAGGAGATCATCTATGAAGTGTTTGTTACGCGTTTTTATAGTGTTCATCAGTTTCGGTGTCGTGGCTTCAATGGTTATTGCACAGGCACCACCTGTTCCGCAGAACCTTTTTGTTCAAAGCGGATTTAACGGCGGAGCACTCCTCAAATGGGATCAATCTGCCGGTGCTCTGGGATATATTGTCTATAAAGCTACTGATACATCTTCGTTCAAACGGATCGCGATGGTACACAAAGACGGTTACATGGATTGGTGGGTGTATCCATGGACTATATATCAGTACTATGTGACCGCTTTTACTTTCGTCGATAGTGTACTATACGAAAGTGAACCGAGTATGCTAGCTTCCTTTGCCATCGGCAACCATCATATACCATTACCCGGTGAGGGAATCATCGGTGGAAAGGTAGTTGATGAGGCGAGCGGAGAGCCGCTGAAGGGGGCAGTAGTACATTTCTTCAGACCGGGGAAATTATTTACAGAGAAAACACATACAGATTCAGCCGGTATTTACTGGGCGGCGCTCGACACCGGCCGGTACATTATACGTGCAGACCGTTTTGATTACATCGGCGAGTGGTTTGACAATGTGATGCACGTCGACAGTGCGTCTGTGATCCGGCTGCAGGAGGATTCGATAATCATCGCAAATTTTGCGCTCCGGAGTTTACCAATGCCTGTTCCCGTTACTGTAAGCGGAACAATCACGGACAGTCTGACAGGTCAGCCGCTGCAGGCCGCTTTTGTCGCTTACCTCCGTCCGCACAGGTGGTTCAGGCAATTGCAAGCGATCACCGGATTCTTTGGCGGATTCTGGCATGAGCGGCTGGATCTCCCGGCGTTAGGTAAGTTCTTCGGCGTTGTATGGTACGGATTAACGGATGAGAATGGAAATTATTCGGCTCATCTGATCCGCGGTATGCGGTACGTTGCGTTTGCTTTTAAACCCGGTTACATACCTGAGTTTTATGATAATAAACTTATGCCGTTCGAAGCAGACCGGCTCGTGTTTATGAATGATTCCAGCGGAATTAATTTTGCACTGGAAACGAATCCGCTGGCACAGCATACATTAGCCGGGGCGGTGAAGGACTCATCCGGTTCGGGCGTGCCTTCTCATGTCATTCTCTACCGAAAAACAATGCCGGGAAGATTGGGAGTTCGTTACGCGATGACCGATTCGCTCGGGAGTTATGAATTTCATAACCTCGTGAGCGGCATTTTCTACGTTAAAGCGATACCGGTAGATGGCTACGCGCCTGCCTGGTTCAGCCGTTTCGACTGCGCTGTACGAAACTGGCGCTTTGCTGATACCGTTCAGGTTTCTGGTGACGTCACCGGGATTGATGTCTGTGTCGGCACATCGGCACGGTTCGGTTTCGGCCGCATAGCCGGATTTGTTCATCGTCTATCCGGTAATCTCTTCGCAGACATGCCAGAGCAAAATGTCACTGCCTATGCCGTCTCCATCGCAACCGGTGACGTGTTTGGATACGATATTTCAGAAAATGACGGCAGTTTTGCGATAGAAGATCTGCCTGAGGGGACGTATACTATAATGGTTGATAAAGAAGGATTCGACGCTGCGACCGTGCCGGTGATCACCATCAATGCATCGAATGGTTATGAAGTAAACGATGCAGGGATCGAAGTAAGCGCGGAAGTTCTCGGTGTCGAGGAAGATATTGCTTCAATTCCGACGAAGTTTCACCTGTATCAAAATTATCCTAATCCGTTCAATCCGACAACAGAGATTCGGTTTGATTTACCGAAATCGAGTATGGTGACCGTAAA
>CAYGXH010000303.1:0-4359 GCA_964353675.1 uncultured Chlorobiaceae bacterium | reverse complement strand
ATTTATGCGATCCTTGTATGCCCGTGCGTAAAAATTACCTGGATCGCATTCCAGCGCTTTATCAACTTCTTCAGCTGCCTCATTGAATTCACCCGCTTTGAAATACTTATCGGCTGTCTTCAGAAAGTCGCTCGCCTGCTGTTTTTTTACTGAATTATCTGTTGGTTTATCTTTTTTTGCCACGGTTTATCTCTCTCTAATCGGATTCATAGTGGAAACATTCACGGTGACCGCTTATTCCGCTTTTTCTTCAATGGCGGATTGAAATTCGCGTAAGTCAAACATGTTGTAAAAATCTGCGTTTGTTATTTCATTCAACCGGTAATTCAGTCGTACTGCCCGGCGAAGATATATTATTGCCTCATTTTTTTTGCTTTCGTTGAGTTTCTTGTCGCGCGGAGAGTACATCTGCAGCGTGTAGACCTGAGCAGCTTTGTACAGCACTTCAGGATTATCGGGAGCCAACGCTACAGCACGCCGAGCGAGCGTCATGGCTTCAGAAAATTGTCCTTTTCGAGTTAGGGTGAGTCCGAGTGTTGCCATTGTAACACCGTCACTCGGACTTTTACCGAGGGCCGATTGCAAATTGCTTACCAATCTCTCAAAATTCTGATTTGCATTTGCCATACCCATCAACTGTCGGAGACGCGCCAGACGGTAGAGGTTCTGGTTATCTTCAGGGTGATTTTTAAAGCGTCGTTCGCATGCTGCTATGAACCGTGCACCCAGATTAATACGCAGCTCGGCATTGCCCGTGATTGCCTCGATTGCCGATGTGGTCAGGTAGGCAGTGGAATCATTTGCAAAAATCGCAGCTCTATCGTGATACGGGACAGATTGCTGAACCGGACCAACAAGCTGATAGGCAAACGCAATTGTTGAGAGATAATCAGGATCGTTCGGATTCAGATACAATCCTTTAGTCAGATCACTGAGTCCCTCGCTGTATTTGCCCATTCTGAGGAGAATCTTACCGCGTTCAAAATTGATGTCGCTGTTACTGGGCGATAGCATCACTGCAGTATCGAGGTATGCGAGCGCCGTTGTATATTTCTTGCTTCGTGCGGCAACTTTACCGAGAAGGATATAACCCCGGTCGAGCTGCGGATCGGCAGATATCGCAGCTTCGGCAAAATGCTGAATCCGTAAAATAAGAGAGTCGCCACGGAGCCAATTATTTTCAAATTGAACCATCGTGGCTTCTCCTGCGGCCGCTAATGCATCAGCAAATTTTGGATTCTGCTGTGACGCTTCGAGGAAAAGGTCGTATGCGTTTGCTACGCTCTCTCGTGTGCGGCGATGCAGAAGTTCAATCCCGCGGAGATAGAAAAAATAAGAGTCAGGAGTCGTGCTCGTCGGTTCCCGCCGAAAACCTTTCTTAATCTCATCCTGTTTTATATTCAATGCATCTGCCATCTGTTCCGCTATTTCCCCCGGCAGATCTGATAGTCCCGACCACGAACGGAGGTAATTGCTGCTCCAATCGACTTTCCCGACTGAATCGATGAGTTTTACCTCTATCGTATAATTGTTACCGGTTTTATTTATTCCGCCAATAAGTATCCTCTCAACCCCCAGTCTGAATACTTCCCGGTTTGGTTCTGACGAATTACTCACGATGCGCTCAACCGTTCGGTAATCGGTGGATACGGTTGGAACAACCGATTTATATCTCCGGGATACTTCTTCGGCAAGTGCAGATCCCAGAATGTTGTCTTCAAGGCTGCTGGCTTCGCTCGTCCATGGAAGAACGGCAAAACGAACCGGTTTCCCGCCCGTGCTCCGAAATATTTGGAAGATAACCATCGTCAGAAGGATCACCGCAGAAATGACGATCGCGATGATCATCGGTATCCGAGTGGATTTCTGGGAAATAAAGGTTGGTCTTATTGATTTTTCCTTGGTGATAGTTCTGTGTCCCGGGCTTTCGGTTTTGGGGGATTCTGTCGAATGTAAAAATTCCTGCTGGAGATTCTTGATCCTGGACTCCAGTTCCAGCGCTTCAACATTCTGTGGATCGTTCACCAGCGCTTTTGCTACCTCGACGAGGGAATGCTCGTAATCTCCTGCCTCAAAATATTTTGACGCATTATTGAGAAGTGTTTTAATACGTTCCTGCTTCTCCGTTTGTTTTGAACGTTGTTCTTCCTCCCGTCGACGTTGATCTTCCTCCCGCCTACGCAACTGTTCTTCCCCTTTTTGTTTTTTCTCTTCCTCTTGAAGACGCAGCGCTTCTTTTTCCTGCCGCCGTCGCTCTTCTTCAATCTGGCGTTCAGCTTCCTCGCGTCTCAGCCGTTCTTCTTCTTCGGCTTTCCGGCGTTCAGCTTCCTCTATACGCTGGCGTTCCTCTTCTGCACGACGGCGCTGCTCCTGAAAAGCCTCTATCCTCAGTTCTGATTTCTTTAAAATGATCTCTTCGATTTTCTGTCGGAATTCCGATTCAGTTTTAGTCAGGTCTGATTCCGCTTTGCGTTTTTCAACTTCAATGTTCGCAACTCTTTCCCCGTACAGCTGTTCTTCCTTTGCACGAAGGGCTTTTACGAGCTCCTTGGCTCTCTGGATAGATTCATTATCGATGTACTTGGACTCGTCCTGTAATGATTTCTGTCGGAGTTCTTCTGCCTTCTGCTCTACGTTGTCAGAAAATTTAGGTTGAACCGGTTCGTTCACCTGGATCCTTTCTTTTTATCTTTTGACTGGCAAAATATATAGAAATACGCTTAGAATGTCAATATCTTTGACAATTCAATCACATAATAATCAATAACATGCTGAAATTGCCCGAAATTCTCATAAATGTGAAGGATTTTATTAAGTCATCTGAAATTGTCGTATATTAAACGAATAAAATTGGAGAAAAGATTGATGAAAAATGAAAAAAAAATTAAGGGGCTGGATCGCCGGTACGATGCCGAGCCACCCGCGTCAATCGATGTTGAAGTCATTGAAATCATTCCATATGAATACAAAGGTAAAATAATGGTTATTGATATTGATACAAATGAATTTACTGCCGTGTGTCCTTATTCCGGATTGCCGGATTTTGGTCGGCTACAGATTCATTACATCCCACGGGAATGCCTAATTGAACTTCGTTCCCTGAAATACTACCTGCATTCATTCCGGAATGTCGGCATATACCAGGAACACGTCGTACAGCGGATACTACATGACCTGGTTCCGCGTGTACGGCCCATGTGGATCGCAATTGAACTGGATTACAATGTCCGGGGAGGTGTTCATACCGTGGCAAGGGCGGAGCGGGGTCGGAGAAAAAAGTAGTTACCTGTTTTACCCGTTTGATCGATTGCCGCTTTCTGTGCGATTTCCGGTGATATGTTTTCGTTGTCTCAGAACCTCAATGACGGGAGGGATTGAGGATATGATGATGATGGCGGCGATGACGATCGTGAAATTATTTTTAACGATCGGGATATTTCCAAAGTAGTAACCACCGAAGATGAAAATGCCGACCCATGCGGCACCCGCGACGATGTTGAAGAACATGAAACGCCCGTATGACATGAAGCCGAGACCCGCAACGAACGGCGCAAATGTTCTTATGATAGGGATAAAGCGGGCGAATACTATTGTCTTGCCGCCGTGCTTTTCGTAAAACTTATGCGTACGTTCAAGGTATTCCTTGCGGATGAAACGAACGCGTCCCTTCTGGATAATGCCGGGTCCTACGTAGTATCCAATCCAGTAGTTGGTGATGTTCCCGACGATTGCAGCCACAGTAAGTATGATGAAAAGCCAGACAGGATCGAGGGAGCTGCCTGCAGAGAGGGCGCCTGCCGCGAAAAGAAGGGAGTCACCCGGGAGAAAAGGGGTCACAACCAGTCCCGTTTCCGCAAATATGATGAAAAATAGAATCGCATATGTCCATACGCCGTAAGTATCGATCATTCCACGCAAATGTACGTCAATGTGAATGATGAAGCTGATAACATCTTGTAAAAATTCCAAAGTCTTGTCCTGATTTATGGTACGATAATATAGGAATTTAATTTTAAAACCGGAAGGGTATAAATCAGATACTTCCGTAGCACAGATACTTCCGTAGCATGAAATGAATGTACTGACGTTTGCGGGTGAACCGGATAATCAGATAATCAGAACGGCAGCCTGATCAATGGATTCGTATTACTTATTGACCTTTGTCCCATTAGGGAGCGATATTCTATTTGAGTAATATAAATTTCTTCGTGTTTGTGTAGTTTCCGGCTGATATTCTGTAAAAATAAACTCCGCTGGAAAGAGCGGAACAATCGAATGTGTATTCATAACTCCCGACCTTCTTTACCTCGTTTACCAGTGTCGCTACTTCCTGCCCGAGGAGATTGTAGACTTTAAGAG
>CAYGXH010000302.1:0-4360 GCA_964353675.1 uncultured Chlorobiaceae bacterium | reverse complement strand
ATGTTTCTTTTGATGAATACGCATCCCAGATTTATTAAAGTAAAAACAATTGTTTATATCAAAGCTGCCAAAGATTATTCAGAGCTGGTCACAAGTGAAGGTAAAAAAGGCCTTGTGCAGAAATCAATGGCTGAATGGGAACAGCGTCTACCTGAGAGTTATTTCGTACGTATTCACCGGTCGATCATTATCAATCTTGAGTATCTAGTTAGAATTGAAGAATGGTTCAACAACACGTACCGGATCTATTTGAAAGGTACCGAGGCTCCACTTGAAATGAGCCGCCGTTATGCCGTTAAAATGAAGGAAAGGCTTGGATAAGGAACTAGGTTAATATATTTTTCATTGATAATCCTGATATTTCTCCGGATTCACAGGCTTCCGGAGTTTCCGTAAATGCCATCGCAGTATTCAGGTCTTCTAGTTCAAATATATATACTATATGATTATCATCGGTGGTATCACACGGATTACAACGGTCATCTGTTGCTTACTAGATTGTACTATGGCCGATTGGTGAGGGGAAGTCTGTATAAAATTCAGAAAGCACTATTGTTTAAATAATTTTTAAGGATGAATCAGAATGAAGAGAATGATAATTATTTTTTGTTTGTTGACTTTTAAGACAATGAGTTTATTCTCACAGCAACATGATTTTACTAAACTAACCGGTCCCTATTTGGGCCAGGAGCCGCCGGATACAACTCCGGTAGTGTTTGCTCCTTATATTGTGTCACTTCCTGGATTCGTTGAGTATTCCGGTACTTTTTCGCCTGATGGTAGGGAGTATTATTTTTACCGCTTTTCTAATACTATGACAGCTACGATTTATTTCAGTAAAATGATTGAGGAGGAATGGACAAATCCTGAGCCAGTTGGCTTTTCGTCTGGTCATGCTGCATATGAACCGCACATTACTTTTGATAATTTATCACTCTACTTCTCATGGAATACAGGACCTGGATTACCTGGAATTTGGGTTACCAAACGAGTTTCGGAGAACTGGTCTGCGCCAAAATATGCAGGGCAAGGTATGTTTGTTTCATCGGATTCCATAGGAAATATATATATAACCGACATGTCATCTTACCTGATTAACGGCAAGACTTACCTTGCTAAAGTAACGGTGAACAATGATATCTTTACAAATTATCAAAGACTGAATATTAGTGCGCATTATGAAAGTCAAGCTCATCCGTGCATTGCCCCTGACGGGAGTTATATCATATTCGATGTCGAGGAAGGAAACTATATGTACATTTGTTTTAAAAAGCAAAACGGTACATGGGGGGAAGCAATTGATCTGACGAACTATGGTTTTGATCCAATGGCAGGAGCAGCAACTATTTCACCTGATGGTAAATATTTATTCTTTTGTTTAAATCAGGATATTTGGTGGGTGAGCACAAAGATCATTGAAAAATTAAGGCCAGCAAAAGGAACACTTGCCTATGCAATTACACCACCAGACGGTAATGCCGAACTATTTCTCATGAATGCCGATGGCAGCGGAAAAACACAGCTGACGAACGAACCAGGAAGGCCTTACGGTCCTGCCTTTTCTCCCGATTCAACGAAGATTGCTTTCTATAACCATCTGAGCAATCAGACATGGTCTCTCTACATGATGAATTCAGATGGTACGAACATTCAGCGCTTAACAAGTGCCCCAAACATGTTAGACTGGAGTCCCGATTGGTCACCCGATGGAACCAAACTTGTTTTTGCGAGAAGCTTTCCAACACCGGTATGGAGATCGGAAATATGGATGATAAATCCGGATGGAAGCGATTTGCATAAAGTGAGTGATGTAGATGGACAGGGGCCGGATTGGTCACCGGATGGATCGAAGATTGTCTATTTTAACTATGTCGACGGCGGTGGTGACATTTGGGTAATGAATGCAGATGGTACCAATCCAATTAAACTAACTTATAATCCTTCCGAGGACTGGTGGCCAAAATTTTCACCTGATGGTAGTAAAATTGCATTTCAGTCTAAGCGAGACGGAAATCACGAAATTTACATCATGAATAATGACGGCAGTAATCCAGTAAGACTCACCAATAATTCGGCAGACGATGAAGATCCCAACTGGTCGCCGGATGGTACAAAGATAGCATTCATTTCCATGAGAGATGGTCATTATGAAATATATACGATGAATGCCGATGGTTCTAATCAGACAAGAATAACCTATAGCAACGGTAACGCGATAGATCCCGATTGGAAACCTATAATAATACCAGATACAACTTCAGTCAGAGACAGTATATCGGTTAATATACGATCCGGCTGGAACATGATATCATTACCGATAGATAGCGTTTATCTGACCAGCGACCTCGTTCCATCTCCAATCTCAGAAGCATTCTGCTATGAACCTGATTCGACAAAATATTTTGTGGAAGATACGCTAATGAGCGGAAAAGGATATTGGTTAAAATTTTCGTCAGAAGGTATAATAAAATATTATACAGACAGCACCTTTGCTGATACGATAAATGTAAAGGAAGGGTGGAATATGATTGGATCAATTTCGTGTCCCGTGCCGGTCGAAACACTAACCAGTAATCCGCCCGGAATGATCACATCTGAATTTATTACATATCAGTCGGGATATATCGTGACGGATACAATTGTGCCAGGGATCGGGTACTGGGTCAAGGTAAACAGTAAGGGGAGTCTGATCTTATCGTCATCTGTATCTATCTCAGCCAAGAACCGGATACGTATCATACAAGGCGAAGAGATGCCGCCACCGCCACCACCGATTAAGGAAATGGCAGAAAACATCAAGGCAATACCAACTCGATTTGAGTTAATGCAGAACTATCCGAATCCATTTAATCCGTCGACAACTATCAAATATCTGATGCCAGATGCATGTAAGGTAACATTAAAGATTTATAACACATTGGGTCAGATTGTAAAATCAATTATTGATGATTATCAGGAGGCTGGACAAAAGAGCGTAACCTTTGATCTAAGCGAACTACCGAGTGGATTGTACTTCTATCGTTTACAAGCAGGGAAATACACTGAAGTTAAAAAGATGTTGTTAGTACGATAAGGATAGGAGTAATTAAATAGAATTTTTAGTGTTAATCGAATCATGTAAAATATATTTTCACGCTGTAGGTTCATCTAGGGGTCTTGAAAAAAATAGGCCGGTTCAATTCAGAATCGGCCCGAGCCGTAGCGGGGGTCGGGTCTAATAATGACTTTCAATTTCAAGGCCTTCCATATCAAACGAAAATCGATGCTATTCAGAAATCAACATATTCTTTGTATGAATCAGAAGATGAGATACTATGTGCAATGGAATTGAATTAATTTTTAGAGTTACTGAGTGCCATCGGTTGAGTTAGCCCGAACAATGAATTAGAGAAAGTGTCAATATTAGAATATTTCGATAGTTTTGGTTGCAGAAAGATATCGAAAATTAGACGAAAACACGGATTATCTCTATTAATATATGCGTCTTGATATTTCCCTAAATTCTTCCTACAATTTGCGTTTCCAACCGCAATATATTATATTCTTGTGCGATTATAACCGCAAAATATGATAAAACGATTACTTTATAGCTATATAAATAACAGATTGTTTAAAGGGAAAGCTATCCTGATCCTCGGACCACGACAATCAGGAAAAACCACCCTTATTGAATCAATCCTACATGATCATTCACAACCATCGATCTCTCTAAACGGGGATGAACCTGATGTGAGGGAATTACTCAGCAACACAACTTCAACCCGATTGAAATCGATTATCGGAAAAAACAAAATTGTTTTTATTGATGAAGCCCAACGCATTCCAAATATTGGCATAACCATTAAACTTTTTACCGATGCATTGAAAGATATACAAGTAATCGCTACAGGTTCATCCGCATTCGATTTAGCGAACAAAACGAATGAACCTCTCACAGGTAGAAAGTACGAATATCTTCTTTTCCCATTCTCATTCGGTGAGATGGTAGATCATCACGGACTTATTGAAGAAAAACGACTGCTGGAAAATCGCTTAATATTCGGATATTACCCCGAGATAGTTACTAAACCGGGTGAAGAAAAGGAATTGTTGAAGTTGCTCTCCGGAAGTTATCTTTATAAAGATATCCTGACTTTTGAGCAAGTAAAGAAACCTGCCATTCTCGAAAAAATCGTCAAAGCATTAGCATTACAAATTGGTAGCGAAATTACGTATCATGAAATTGGTCAGTTGGTTGGCGCCGATAACGAGACGGTGGAAAAATACATTGATCTTCTTGAGAAAGCTTTTGTCGTATTCCGACTTCCGGCATTTAGTCGTAATATTCGTAATGAGATCAAGAAGGGGAAAAAAGTATATT
>CAYGXH010000301.1:0-4396 GCA_964353675.1 uncultured Chlorobiaceae bacterium | reverse complement strand
TGATGCTGTGCCTTGCGCCTATTCCGAATAGTGAAGCTTTTGGTACATTGTTCATTTCCGGCAATGTAATAAAACGAATTACCCCCTTGGTGCCGTAGAGGTCACCGAGGGTGAGCTGAGGCACCGCAAAAGGTATGAAACTTGTTTTCACTTGTCCATTCTGAAATTGGTACATGACAAGTGAGTCCGGACTAACAATCGCACCCCTCTCTCCGAATATTGTTGCGGTTTCCACTTCCGTCCCATCGAATGGATTACTTGCTTTGTATTTCTTTTGTTTATCTCCGACGAAAGCTCCCATACCAATTATATCGAGCCGGATGGTTAATCCCAAATCACCGATATCCGCAGTATGATAAAATCCGGAATTGAGATCTGCACCATATGAAGTAACCCATGGCTGAAGATATCCCTTAACATTATCGGAGCTGAGCTGTTTGACGGCATCCTCGAAAGGATTCTGAGCGTCTGCACGGGAGATGATAATTATCATCATACATACGACCGCTATTACCGGAATCATTCCTCTAAGAAGGTTATTTATTTTCATATAATCTCCTCTTTAAAATCGTATATTACTTACAGTAATTATTTTTTATATTTGAAGATAGCTCTACGGTGATTATCATCACGAGAACCAGCCTGTGTTTAATGTAGTCAAATCTGGTTATTTTTCAAACACAAATTGTATCTTAAAGGGGACTTTTCTATATTTTCACGCGAAAGGACAAACTTAACAGGTGAAAGGTCGAAAGATTAATATAAGCTATTATTTTTTTGTTTTTATGGTTTTTTACATCGGATGCGGTAAAGACAGAAACGACCAGATCATAGAGGCCGATAAAAAACTATCTGAAGCGCAGGCGCTGATTCAACAATCAGAGTACACAGCCGCTGAAGTTCTCCTGAGAGAATCGGTCAGATTGAATCTTGATCTGAAGCGCGATTCTGTGCTTGGTGACATCTCACTTCTCATAGCACAATGTCATCGATGGAACGGTAATTATGATAGCATTCCGGGAACTATTGAGAATGCTATCCGACATTATAAAACCGCCGGTACACAGAAAGGATTGCGAAAGGGAATCAGGGAGCTTGCACGCTTTTACCTTCAATTCGGAGATTATCAAAAGTCGGCGACACTTGCCACCGAAGCAGCCGCATCTGCAAATATCTTTCGGGATACAAGCAACCATCTTGAAGCTCTTTCAATATCTGTACATACCGCCCAGTTTCTGAATCAATTTAACCTTTCACTCGGATACGCGAGAGAAATGGCAGAGATCGATTCAATCCGTTATAAATCGGAATATCGTAGTGATATTTCTGAATCGATGGTCAGTATATTTAATGCTTCAGGAAAATCGGAAGGGATTCGTATTTTAATACGTGAGTTGGAGGAAGAGAAGGATTATCAAAGTTTGCTTCGTGTGTATACCCGCTGGGGTGAATTGTGCTACAGAAGCGGAAACCTCGACAGTGCGATCAGGTTGTTCTCTCAGGGAATGATGTACATCAATAAACAAACTGAGAGTTCCCTCAAGGTAAAACTACTTTCTTACCTGGGATCAGTTGCCTACCGCGGTAAGCGTTACGACAATGCAAGGATGTATTTTTTAGATGCTTTGTCTGTCGCAAAAGACGCCGGTAACAAATCGATCGAGTGTGCGTTGAAGGGGATCATCATCGCGTGCGATTGGAAATACAGCGACCCTCTTCTGCGGCGGTATATGAAGGATTTCATCGGTAGGGCTTCTGCATTAATAACGGAATGCACATCGGAAGGAGACAGATATGGTGAAATGTTCGGACTGGCTCTGATGATTTGCTTGATAGAAGAAGGAAAAGACACTTCACAGACTTACCCATTGTGTGAACGGTTACACGCGATTAACACGTCACTTTACAACGTGAACCACCAGGGAAATATCGAAGCACAGATGCTTCACCTTTTTCTCGAAGGCGAATCATATGGCAGTAATACGGGCCTCCTGCAGTATGCGGTTGAGCAGGGTATTAATAGTCGGGCATTTGAACTGATTGAAGAACAGAATATCCTCGACATAAATCGTTTCTTCTCACGCCTGACTATCACAACGAGAAATGAAGCGATAAACAACGCCGTTGCCACATACCAGCACCAGTACCGTACAGCAGAAATGCTCTGGAATGATATCGGGCAGGAGATTGAAAAGGGTAAGAACAGTAATAAGGAGCGGATCAAATACCTTCAGAATATTTACAATGAAAGAGTTATGCGATTGAAGGACGCCGCCCAGGATATCTGGCGTACAAGTCCGAATATTGGCCGGCTTTTCCGTATTGAACCTCCCTCTCTGATGGCAATCCGTGATTCGGTCCGCGAGGACGACGCGGCAACAGAGTATTTCCGCATCCGCGATACTCTCTTTTTCATGGTCATACGAAAAGATACATCGTACATCGTAAGAGGATCTCAAAGCGCCACCAAAACTCTGGCTCTAGTCACAGAGTACAACCGCCTGCTGAGCGATTCACGGTTAATTAGTTATCAGGCTCAAGGTCAATCGGTCGCTTCCGCCTTTCGTGTAGATGAACTAAGCCGGCTAATCGGAGATGCGCTCCTCACACCCTTGTATCCCTTTCTGGATGGAGTGAAGCATATATATATCGTACCGCCTGTCGAATATGGTATGCTCCCCTTTCACACGCTTCAGTTAGGTGATGCTTACTTAGCCAATGAGTACTTCGTACATTATCTCCCGACGGCTGCAGTTCTGCTTATATCGCATCGGGAAACCGGCGACATAAAACAGGTTATGGCAGTCGGCCATCCCGGCTCAACGAACTGGGATGTTGAATATGAATTGAGAGACATAAGGAGCTTTTTCGAGGACGCTGGAATGATATTCAATCAACAGGCGACTCTCTCAGCAATCGAGGACACCATGTCCGATGTACTTCACCTGGGGGCAGATTTCTCTCTCGATACGGATTATCCTGATAATACAACATGCGTGCTCTCGAACGGAAAGTCATTATATAGTCCTGATTACATCCCGGTAGGAAAAATGTTGAGGATTCCAAATCCTCAGGTACTGATACTGAGCAACATTTCGGCAGATGGGGGTATGCTCAGACGGTATGTGCCGCTTACATTTCTTACGAATGGCACCCCTACTGTGATTGCTACGATGTGGCGTGGTGATCGGAGAGCGAAGCGTGCCTTTGGGGAATCATTTTATACAGCATTGAAAGAGGGAAAGCCCGTTGCCGATGCATTTCATGGCGCGGTGAAAGGACTTATCAGTCAGCCAGAATTCAGCAAACCGCACCGGTGGGGTTTGTATTATTACTTCGGGAAGCGATAAAGATCGTCATTTGTCAATCGTCATTTGTCATTGGCCTGTCAGCTGATCTTTCTGCTCTACGTTCCGCTCCTCTGGAGCTGTTCGCTTAATTTAGACTTGTTCTATAAACGTATCGCTCCTACGGAGCTGCTAAGACAAAGAAATTTATCGTTTATAGCAGTCCCGTAGGGACGAAATGTTTATAGAGTAAAAGAAAGAAAAAAATAGCTCCGTAGAGCGACACTTACTCATTGCTCCTTTGACTTTCATCGTTTTATTCACTACAATTCTCTCAAACGGGGAAGGGAGTTTTGGGTAGGTTTTATTGCAACTTTAAAATAATCGAATAATTCTTCCCTTCTCGCTGACGTATTGGCTTATTATAGTCATCCAACCTTAATGAAGAAAATGAATAAAGCAGATTATTCATATTCCAAACGCATCGAAAACCACGAATAACTGGAAAATTTATAAGGAGTCCAGCATCATGAAAACTTCCGTTAAATTATTTGCATTGTTGATCGCGATTATTGGTACAATCAATGCGCAAGTATCAACCGAGGACACAATTGCAGTTAGTTCGGGTTGGAACATGATTGGTTCGTTATACACAGCGGCTGCAACAGATATAATAAGGATTGAACCACCCGGCATTATTAGTTCGCCATATTATTGGTATGACCCGTCAATTGGCTATCAATCGATGGACACATTAAAAAGGGGAATTGGATATTGGGTAAAAGTCGAGGAAAATGGATTGTTGATATTCAGCGAACCGTATGATAATTATCCTCCAAATGAACCTTATGCTCCAATTCCTGCGGACTACTCTACCGATGTAGATACCAATACCAATATATCGTGGTCATGCACTGATCCTGATGATGACTCGCTCATATATGATGTGTATTTTGGAACGGATAATCCGCCTGCAACGAAAGTATCATCCGATCAATCAGATACGAGCTTAAACAGGAGCGGTTTAATCGAGGGTACGACATATTATTGGAGGGTTGTTGCGAAGGATAATTACGGTGATTCAACAAGCGGACCGGAATGGAGATTCA
>CAYGXH010000300.1:0-4402 GCA_964353675.1 uncultured Chlorobiaceae bacterium | reverse complement strand
ATTTCCTTTATTGAGTACAACGAAGGACTTCCCTCCCTTTTTTCTGGTTTATTGACTTTAGAAGCTCATTTTTGTAGATTAAGTTCCGTTATTTTAAATCATTTCTTCGGATATGTATGTTTAGAGAAGGAAACATCGAAGGGATTATCATCCGTCATTTGAATAAATATTCAGATGAGCGGGGATGGTTGATCGAGATTTTCAGGCATGACGAACTCGTTCCGGAGTACTATCCTGTTATGAGTTACATTTCGATGACGAATCCCGGAGTCGTCCGCGGACCTCATGAACATGTCGATCAGGCAGATCTCTTCGGATTTATTGGTCCATCAACCTTTAAAGTATTTCTTTGGGATACCCGGAAGGATTCGCCGACATTCATGAAAAAACAGGTCATTCTTGTCGGTGAGAATAATCCCACATCGCTGCTCGTCCCGCCCGGAATCGTTCATGCCTACAAGAATGTTGGGAATGAGCCCGGAATGGTGGTGAATTACCCTAACCGGCTTTTCGCCGGAAAAGAGAAGAGGGAAAAAGTCGATGAGATTCGCCATGAAAATGATCCAAATACAATTTTCTTAATCGATTAAGCGGAAGACAATGAATATACTAGTCACCGGCGGTTGTGGTTTTATCGGGAGCAACTTTGTCCGGTATATGCTTGAGGAGCATCCCGAACACTCTGTCATCAATCTCGATAAACTCACCTATGCCGGTAATCTCGAGAATCTTGCAAACGTTGCCGATAATTCCCGTTACACATTTGTAAAAGCCGACATCTGTGACCGTTCTGCTGTGGATGCGGCAGTGAAAAAATTCTCCGTTGAAGCTATTATCAACTTCGCAGCGGAATCACATGTTGATCGCAGTATCATGGGTCCTTCGATTTTCATCGAAACGAACATTGGAGGGACAAATGTGCTTCTTGACGTTGCGAAGGAATCCGGGATTAAGCGGTTCGTTCAAATATCTACCGACGAGGTTTACGGATCGTTAGGACCGACAGGTAAATTCCGCGAGGACTCTCAGCTCCATCCAAACAGTCCCTACTCCGCATCAAAAGCTGCCGCGGACCTCCTCGCACTCGCGTATCATCACACGTTCGGGTTACCTGTTATCATAACCCGCTGTTCCAATAATTACGGTCCGTATCAATTCCCCGAAAAACTTATTCCGCTCATGATTGCCAACGCACTTGAAAATAAGCAGCTTCCGGTCTACGGCGACGGTCTCAATATCAGGGACTGGCTCTACGTCCGCGATCATTGCACGGCTATCGACCTCGTTCTCATGAAGGGGAAAGTTGGTGAAGTGTATAATATTGGAGGGGAAAACGAGTGGAAAAATATCGATATTGTCCGATTGCTCCTTAAAATAATTGAAAAATCCGACAGTCTTATCACATTCGTGAAGGATCGGCTCGGGCACGATCGGCGCTATGCGATTGATGCATCGAAAATCATGAATGAACTTGGATGGAAGACGAGCATCACCTTCGAAGAAGGTCTTGCAAAGACGATCAAGTGGTATATGCACAATAAATCATGGTGGCGGCGGATTATGAGTGGTGAATATCAACAATATTATCAGCAGATGTATGGAAACCGTTAAAAGATCTATGAACGAATTGCTAAAACATCTTCTTCTCCGGTATTTCACACATGCCTTGTTTTTCATCGTAATTTCTGTCGTTGTGTTATCGGCGCAAGAAAAGTCGACAACGATCCGTACCGGAAATATGGATGATCTGCTTCAGGAGAAGAGCGCGATTAGTGTTGTACAACCTCAGGGGGTGGCGCTTGAATCTGCCATCGACGGTGAATTGTATTACGTCGGACCCTCTGATGTCTTTTCAGTGAATATTTGGATAAGTCCGCCCATTAATTTTACCCTTACGGTCACACCGGAGGGTACGCTGATCATTCCCACGGTTGGCGAGGTAAGAGTTACCGATATGTTGCTGAGTAAGGCAAAAGTTAAGGTCATTGATGAGATACACAAGAAATACCTTACCACTGAAATTACGGTAACACTCACGAAGCCCCGACCGATAATTGTTGCCGTCGCGGGAAATGTTCTGAATGAAGGATTATACACACTTACATCGATTGATCGTGCAAATAGAGCGATTGAGGAAGCGAACAAGCCAACTCGTTTGCAGACACAGTATGAGTTGACGTTGCTTTTCAGAACGATGTCGACCCGCAACATCATCATCAAGCATCGTGATGGTGCACAAGACAGGGTTGACCTGGCGAAGTTCCTCGCAACTAAGGAAGACAAGTGGAATCCTTATCTGAGGGAAGGGGATGTTATTGTCGTTCCGCGGAAGAATCCTCTGAAGAACGTAATCGGAATTTACGGTGAAGTGAACTCACCGGGCCGGTATGAGTTTGTAGACGGCGATTGCTTTCTCGATGCCGTGAAGATAGGTATGGGATTTACGCGGCTTGCCATCACCGATAATCTCGAGTTCTCGCGTCTCAATAACGAGGGTACGGTGCTCACAACGAGGATTATCAATATTAATGATATTCTCGCAGGGAAAATTTCCGATTTTCCGCTTGAGCCCGGAGATCGTATCGTCGTCAAGGCGAGGAAGGAACTGCGTGAGGATTATCGTGTAACAGTTGGGGGGGAAGTTCTTTTCCCCGGTACCTATCCCATCACGAAGAACCGGACTAAACTTACTGATATCATTCATGCCGCAGGCGGATTTACTGAATTTGCTTTGTTGAAATCGGCCGAATTGAACCGCCGATCTGTTGAGCCGACCGAAGTGGAGAAGGAGCGTTTAATGAGCTACCGCGGTGGTGTTTCGCAGGAAGACAGCTCAGATTACTATCTTGAGACGGAAGTCCGTCTTCGGAAGGAAATTGTGAATGTTGATTTTGAAAAGTTATTCCTTGCCGGCGATTCGGCGCAGGATGTTATTCTGCAGAGTGAGGATATCGTCATTGTTCCGTCTGTTAAAAAGACGATTTACGTTTTTGGTCAGGTTGTTTCACCAGGGCACATCCCTTTCATATCGGGCGAGGATGTTTTTTACTATGTAGGGAAAGCCGGCGGATTTACGGAGCGAGCCCGCGACGGCGACATGAAGATCATCAAAGGGAAGACGAAGCAGTGGTTAGATCCGGATGAAACCGATATTGAAGATGGTGATTACGTCTGGGTACCGAAGGATCCAGACAGGCCGTTTGCCTATTACATGACTATCGCGAGTCAGGCGGCCAGTGTGTTGAGTGTGATAATTGGGATAGCTGTAGTGATAGTTCAGGTAACTAATTAGTTCCGTCTCTAACTTGAATTATCCACGATGAAGGGGTAATAATTTCATGGATGAAAAAAATATTGATAAACGGAAAACGATAGTGCTCTGGACGATTATCGAGCATATAGTATCCTGGGAAAAATTTATTATCATTTTTACATGCATAGTAACTCTTATTGCGCTTATGCTCGCATTTGTGTTACCGAAAGAATATCGTGCTACTGCAAAAGTTTTACCTTCATTAAAAAGTGATGTATTTGGAATACTGGGAAACACATCGCTGGGCGGTTTAGCGAAAGATCTTACACCGCTCATGGGGAATAAATTAACAATGAATACAGGCTATAACTATCTATCGATTCTCAATAGTAACCGGGCGCTTTTGAGGTTAATAGAAAAGCATGATCTTATGAGAATTTATTCAATTAATGATTCCTCATATGAAAAAACCCTAAAAGAATTGCGTGGGAATTTTTTTGCAGAAATTGACGAATATGGAGCGGTGGAAATATCAATTTTCGACCAAGATCCTCCCCGTGCTGCCCGGATGGCGAACGATCTCGTTGATATATTAAATGATATCTCCCGTGAGCTTGCCACGCAGGATGCGAAAAATAATCGTGAATTTATAGAAAAAAGATTAGAGAAAGTCAGAGAGGAACTCGCTCAAGCTGAGGAAAGTCTTAAGGTATATCAGGAAAAGAGTGGGATGGTGTTAACGCCCGAGCAATCCGCGGCTCTTGTAGCGATCGCTGAACTCTATGGAATGAAATCGAAGAAAGATGTTGAATACGCAATTCTGAAAAAAAGTGTTACTCCTGACAACGATTTGCTTCAACAATTGAAGATCGAATTAGGTGAATTGGAGAGAAAACTCAATACTATCCCTTCAGCAGGTCTTTCTTCGATTCGATTATATCGGAATGTCCTTATACATCAGAGAATTCTGGAATATCTTTTTCCCCTTTATGAGCAAGCGAAGCTACAGGAGGCACGGGATACTCCAAGCGTTCTCGTTTTAGATCGGGCAATTGCCCCTGAAAAAAAAGCACGCCCTCCACGCTTACTGATTGTATTGTCTGGCCTTTTTCTGGGCATATTTCTATCAACGATAATTGTACTCGTTGT
>CAYGXH010000299.1:0-4407 GCA_964353675.1 uncultured Chlorobiaceae bacterium | reverse complement strand
CAGTTTTGTATTCTCAGTCACCTCTACACCCGAATCTTCTTCAAGGTATTCACGCTTGACGTAGTCAATGATAAGCTTCTTCATATCTTCTGCCATAGCAACTCCAGAATTGATTATGGTATCGTAATTTAATTAATACAAAATCTTTGCAGTGTATCCGCAGGATCAATCGTTTTCCAGCGTTGAAGTATCTCCGATTTCTTCGCCCCATTCCTTGGCTCTCAGAAGGCGACGCATTATTTTTCCGCTCCTGGTTTTGGGCAGGGAAGGAACGAACTCGATCTCCTGCGGCATCGCAAGCGGCGACAATCTCTTTCTGATGAAGTTCACAATGTCCAGTTCAAGATCATCGCTCGGGACATAACCGGGTTTCAGCGCGACAAAAGCCTTCACCACCTCCATGTTGATGGGATCAGGTTTACCGACCGCAGCCGATTCTGCCACGGCTTTATGCTCGAGGAGAGCGGATTCAATTTCAAACGGGCCTACGAGATGACCTGCCGTATTAATCACGTCGTCATCACGGCCGACGAACCAGAAATACCCGTCGCCGTCTATACTTGCGCGATCTCCGCAGATGTACCAGCCGTTCTTGAATTTACCTTCATAGGTCGTCGGATTGTTCCAGTACGAACGCATCATTGAAGGCCAGCCCGGTTTGAGAGCTATGAGGCCGACCGTACCCTTTGCGGATATTGGTTCGTAGTTTTTCGCATTTACAACCGTTGCAGTTATGCCGGGGAACGGTTTACCCATCGAGCCGGGCTTTATTTTCATTCCCGGGAAATTGGTAATTACAATTGCCCCGGTTTCGGTTTGCCAGTATGTATCCAGGAATGCTTTACCGAATGCCTTCTCGGACCATATTACTGCTTCGGCGTTCAGCGGTTCGCCGACGCTGGCAAGATGACGCAGGGACGAGAGATCATATTTTTCCACGGCGCATATTCCCTCTCTCATGAGCAATCGGATTGCGGTCGGCGCTGAATACCAGACCGTCACCTTGTGTTTCTGTATGAATGCATACCATTTCTCGGTCCCGAAACCTGCGTCGAGAACAACCTGCGTTACACCATTCGCCCACGGACCGATGATGCCGTACGACGTTCCGGTTACCCAGCCGGGATCGGCAGTGCACCAGTAGATATCATTCGCATGAAGATCCAAAACCCATTTTGTAGTTATGTATTGCGCAACAATTGATGAATGGGCATGCTGAGCGCCCTTTGGCTTGCCGGTGGTGCCCGAAGTATAGTGAATGACGGAAGGGACTTCCGGTCCGGATTTGACAATTTCAAATTTTTCAACTTTTTTTGCCTTTTCCATCGAAAAATGAATTTCATTAACCTGAAGGGAAGCAGTTTCATCAGCATCAACGACAATGATTTTCGTTAACTGAGGGAGCTTATCCTTGATCCTCCTGACTTTTCCGAGGTGTTTTTTCGATGTTACGATTGCACTTGTCTTTGCGTCATCAAGACGCGTAAAAAGGGCTTCTTCCCCGAATGCGGAAAAGAGCGGCTGGGCAATTCCCCCCATCTTCAATATACCGATGAATCCGATGTACAGTTCCGGAACTTTATCGAGGAAGAGACAGATGCGGTCGCCGACAGAGAGGCCTGCGTCCTTGAGAAACTGTGCAATGATATTGGAATAAACCCGGATGTCATTATACGTGTACGTTTTCATCTCCCCGTTAAATCCTTCCCAGATCAACCCTACCTTATTTCCTTTTCCAAGCTCGCAAATCCGGTCGCTGCAGAAGTACCCGATGTTGTACATTCCGTTCTTGCCGTATTCCAGCTCCGCTTCGGATTGCCGCCAGTTAAAATCCTTGCAGCTCTCTTCATACGACTTAAAATTACTCATGGAATCTCCTTCATTTAATTTCCATGTGCGATATTACTGCCACACTTCTTCACTCTGCTGATCAGTCTCCGGTTATTGGCGATACAGAGATCGTTTCATGTGAAGCGCGTTATCACACATTATATCATTTTATAAAATTCCCCGCACTCACGGTCAATTCTTCACTGTCTTCATGTCAGGGAGTGCACGAAAGACAATTCACTTCAATCGAAGAATCACTTCCAGGTAGAACGAGGTTAGTTGATGATATGCGTAGTTAATATAAAAATTTTTCCGTAAAAATCATAGAATCCATGTCCGGGAATTCGACACCGGAGATGGGAAACTACGGTCTCAGCAGTACCTTCAATGCATCCCCATCCATAATGGCTTTAAACCCGCTCTCGAAATCTTCAAGTTTCACCTGATGTGTAACAAAACCTGCTTTTAGAAATCTCTTTGCAAGCCCCTTCTTGAGCAGAACCGTCATCATATCCCATGTTGACCAGACCCGGCGTCCGATGACTCCATGGATGGTCACACCGGAGAAAATGACGTTCTTCGAAAAATCTATGGGCATCGTTCCGCTCGTCAATCCCAGAAGTGCGATTTCACCACCCATTCGGATGACGCTGAAGGCATCCTCATATGCATGGTAACTTCCGGACATTTCCAAAACAGCATCGACACCGGCGCCGTGATTCTCTTCTTTTGCTATCCGGTAGAAACGCTTTTGTTCTTCAGGGAGAGAAACATCAAAACACTCATCTGCACCGAGCAGACGGGCCACTCTGAATTTCAGACTCTCGAGCTTCTCATGCGTGTTTGCGCCGAATGAGGCATCCGTTACGAGTATTTTCCTCGCACCGGCACCTTTTGCGATAGCAACGGACATCAGACCGATAACACCGAGACCGAGAACGGCAACCGTCTTACCCTTTACAGAGGACAAAACCTGGACGGTATGAGTCGCATTACCGATTGCGTCCATGAACGCGACGATTTCCTCGGGAATTTCCCCGTTCTTGAAGAGAAGTATATTTTCAGCGGGGAGCACGATGTACTCGGCATACGATCCGTCACCGTGCAGACCGCGAATAACTGTATTCGTACAGACGTGGTACTGTCCCAGTTTACACTGGGCACAGACACCGCACGTAATATGCATCTCGGCAGTCGAAATAAAATTTTCGTTTATGTATTCAATGAATGAAGCGTCATTCGCAAGTCGGGCGGGCGTACGGCCTTTGATGAACTTCTTCAGCGCCGGATACTCTTTTGCCTTGTCAATGACGAGCCGGGCAAGTCTGAGTTTTGCTTTTTTACCTGCATCAGTAATCCTGCCGCAGAATTCGTGACCGATGGTCACGTCGGAGGTTTTGATTGAAGACATGCTGTTCTTCAGCGAGTCCTTTGAATTGTATATTCCAACATCTGTACCGCATATACCCGCGGCAACAATTCTCAACTGGACATCACCTGAAGATTCCACGGTGGGTTTTTCTCTCTGAACGAGGTGAAAACCCTTTGGCCATGCCTGATAAATTTGCGGTTTTGGTTTTACAACTGCTTTCATGATCTACCCCTCTATTTAAATTTTATACACCTGAATTTTTTATTAATCTGGCAGCGAATGATCCATCCAGATGATGACGGTGAGGAAATGTTTCAATGAATCCTTCCGACGTCACAACCGACGAATTCACGTACTTTTGAGCATTGTCAATATTGAACTCTGGATGCTTTTTTAAAAACAAACGAACAACACCGCTATTCTCCTCCGGTTCGACCGTACAGGTACTGTATACTAATACGCCCCCCGGCTTGAGCAGACCGGCAGCATTTTCCAGGAGCGTTGTCTGCCACCTGACGAGGTGCTGGATATCTTCCGGTTCACGTTTCCATTTTATGTCAGGTTTCTTGCGTAATGTTCCCAATCCAGAACAGGGTGCATCCAAGATTATCTTATCTGCAGGAGGTATAACAATATCAGAAGAATCAGCAACCAGTGTTTCGACGTTGCCGATACCAAGACGTTCACAGCTCGTTCTGATGAGATTTAATTTACTCTCATACTTATCAATTGCGATTATTTTTCCGTTATTCTTCATTAATTCGGCGATAAATGTTGTTTTCCCTCCTGGTGCCGCGCACATATCTATCACCCGGTCTCCGGTCTGCGGATCAAGAAGGAGCACTGGGAGTGCAGCGCTCTCATCCTGGATCGTAAAAAAACCCGATTGGAAAATATTCATCTGCGATATTCCCGAGAGACTTTTTACTTTAATGAAGTAATCTATGAATGAAGAGCCCTGAAAGGGTATTTTATTCTTCTCAAGAAGTGTCAGAAATTCGGATGGAGTAATCTTTAATTTATTAATCCGGAGAGTAAGGCCAGGTACCTCATTGTTGGCTATGAGAAATTTTTCCGTCTCCTCCTGTCCGAAACGCTCTAGCCAGCGTTTTATCATCCAGACAGGGTGCGAGTAGTAAACGGCAAGGTATTGGGTGAGATCTTCTTCGGGATTGGGATAATGAATACCGTCGAGAGTCCGAATA
>CAYGXH010000298.1:0-4411 GCA_964353675.1 uncultured Chlorobiaceae bacterium | reverse complement strand
ACTCGGTAAGCTTATAGGAAAACGCACATGGGGTGGAGTTGTAGGTATACGGGGATCTCTGCCTCTTCTGGACGGTGGATTTTTAAACAAACCGGAATTCTCACGGTACAGCACCGAAGGGGAATGGATTATGGAAGGAGTCGGTGTCGAGCCGGATATAATGGTAGATAACGACCCTGCCAATGAATATGCCGGGATCGACGACCAGCTGAATAAAGCGATCGAAGTGATTCTTGAGGAACTGAAGACCAAGGAAAAGACTATGCCGCCGGTACCACCATATCCAAAGAAGTAAATCGCCCAACTTCCGATATTTGAATCTGTTCTTAATCAGAAAATATCGGAAGTTTGACCTGAAAATAACAAATGCAAAGTCCTGCCTGCGGGCAGGACTCTGCGATTAAAACATCAAACGCAAAATCGTGGAGGAGTCAGAGAAAATTTTCACTTCCGATTATTTGACTCTGCTATCAATCAGAAAATATCGGAAGTTTGGTCCGATCAAAAAACCTTAATATAGCAGAAGAGACAATAATTAAATCAGCATAGGTCGGTTAATGAATCACGAAAATGAGCGGATGATTACTGCCTGGCAAGGATGAGGAGGTCGGTATCGTTTCTGTATTTTTCAAAATCGATCGCAGTCCGCAAATAAGCCGCGTCGTATTCGGGATTCATAGCTCTAACGCGTTTAAACCATGACAGCATATCATTTCTTAAACCCATTACAGCATATCCGCGCGCGATTTTCATAATGATTTCTTCATTTGTCGAATCGAGTTTAACAGCGTTCATAAATGATTGTATTGCTTCGGCTTTCCTTCCAAGACGTGCAAGGTATAGTCCTTTCCACGCTTCATGTCCGCCAACATTTGGATTTTTTTCAATAGCTGTTTTTAATAGTCCTAATCCTTCGTTATAAATTCTTCTGGCGTCACCCTGCCGTTTACTTAACGAATAGGTCACACCAAGACAGTAAAGCATCTGTAAATCGTTCGGAAGGAATTGCAGTCCTGATGTCATAATCGATTCTGCGGCTGAGAATTTGCCGTTCACAAGATAAATCGAAATCAGTGCTTCATAGGTATTTGTTTCTGACGTGTTAATTCTGAGAGCGGTTTTATAGTAATACTCCGCACTGTCCATACGGCCGATTCTCTCATAAACATAGCCGAGACTGTAAGGAGGCCAGCTGTTAAGCGGATTGAGGCTGTAGGCCTGGCCGAAGGACTTTATTGCTTCGGGATAATTTTTTATCTGGCCGTATGCAACACCAAGATTAAGCAGAGTAAGCCAATTCAGCGGATCGATTTCATGCAATTGTTTGAGATACATAACACCTTTAGCAGGTTCTCCGAGTTCAAAGAGATAGATAAAGGCAATAGACGTAAGCGCGACGGCATTATTCTTGTCCTTGTCGTATGCCTTTAATAAGAGCCTGAGCGCTTCCTCCGGATTTCCTTTCAGATCGGCTATAATGCCGTATTCCGCGATGGCGTAAGTGTAGTTGGTATCAATTTCTAAAGCTCTTTTGCATAATGTTTCAGCCTCGATCAGTAATTTTTCTGACTGATCCCATCCCTGTCGGTATTGTTCCAGCTGGGCGTTGGCCAGTGCAACAAGAGCGGGGACGTAGTTGGAGTCTTTTCTGATCGCCTCTGAGAAAAAAGTAATAGCTAGTATATTATCGTCTTTTGTATTTTTATCACGGTAGTATATCCCGTGCAGATAAGATTCATACACGTCGGAAGACGTTTGATATTTTGACGGCGAAATCATTTCACCGCGAATGCCGATAGCTCTGGACACCTCGCTAACTATAGACTTTTTCACCTCAAATATTTCACCCCTTGATACATCATAACTACGCTTCCAGATCTCTTTATTTGTCTCGCCGTCGATGAGACGAGCATGATACTTGACGCGTGCCGCAAGAAGCTGCAATTCACTTTTCAATATATATCTTGCGCCGAGCTGTGCTACAAGCATACTATCCGGCGCGGTAGTATCTTTAAGCAAAGTGGCGATACTTTGACGTGCGATCACTATTAAATCCGGAAGATCCGATAATTCGTGCGCGATTTCTTCAGTAAATCCGTTCGCATAATATAACTGTTCAGGATCCCCGATATTTGAAACCGGAAGAACGGCTATTGTTTTACTTGTAATGCTTTGAGGAGTTCCTGTTTTCAGGAGATACATGATGCCCACGACAGCCAGAATAATAATTATCAAGCCAGCCACTAAACCGACTTTTAAACGGTCTTTTTTCAGCGCGTAGCGAACAGCCCGCGATGCTGATTTCCAATCGGATATTGTTGTTACATCAGCATCAGAAATCTTCCTCAGAGCTTTCAGATCCGTGACAAGCTCATTCATATTCTGATATCGATCGGTTCGTTCTTTCTGAAGCGCCTTTGCAATAATTAGTTTTAAATCAAAGGGAATCGAGCTGCGGAAAGTTTCTATCGGCAGAGGATTTTCATTCGTTATTGAATACATCATGGCAGTTTCAAACTCGCCGCGGAACGGCAGTTTCGCGGTGAGCATCTCAAATAGCATGATTCCCAATGACCAGATATCGGATCGTGCATCAACCTCTTCACCGCGAGCCTGTTCCGGTGACATGTACGCGACCGTGCCGAGAGAAGTATTGCTTTTTGTGAGCTGTACGCCACCCGATAGTTTTGCCAAACCAAAGTCTATAATCTTTGCAACTTTCTCGTTCGTGATTAATATATTGCCGGGTTTAAGATCGCGGTGAATTATACCGCGCTCGTGTGCCCTTGCCATTCCCAGAGCAATCTGTAACGCGACATCTATTGATTCGTCGACAGCTAACGGACCTTCTTCGATTTTATGTTTCAATGTCTTGCCATCGTAACACGCCATTACGATGTACAGGTAACCGTCATCTGTTTCATCAATTTCATGGATTGTGCCGATGTTCGGATGATCGATGAGAGACGCTGTTTTTGCCTCCAGGATGAAGCGCTGTTTTTTTTCTTGGTCGGAAGCAATGTGAGGAGGTAGGAACTTCATAGCTACACAGCGGCCAAGTTTCGTGTCTTCCGCCCGGTAGACTACGCCCATCCCCCCTTCACCCAACTTTTCAAGAATTTTATAATGAGAAAAACTTTTTCCAATCATATGGAACACCTGAGTGAGGGTGTCGAGCTCCGATGGGAAGATTCAACCCGACGAAGCTCCCTCTTCTGGAGCGTAGTCGGGTAGCCTTCAAAGAGTTTTTCGGTTATTTTATAGTGAGATATTTTTCTGCCGATCATCGTTAAAATACCTCTTTTCTTGCCTAAACATAAATCCGGATAATGCTTTTTAATGAGTTGCTAAACACCAGCGCAAATATACAAAAAGCCCAATGGACATTCAACCATCCGCATTTGACATTGGGTGATGCTTTTATTACCATTAATTAAACAATATTTCTTACCCCATATCCACATCATCTGATAAGATGAGGGTCTTTTTTAAGCATGTATAGCTTAAACATTAGCGGGAAACATTCGTTGTCTTTATGTAATTTTCCTCAAATTCACATGCCGATTCAAGATATATACATAGAAATTAAAGAGTAATATAAACGGGGAGATTTTACCATGAAAAATACAGCAATCGCTTTCCTGGCAATCCTTATGATAGGATTCGCATTTACTCCAAAAAATACCAAACAAACTAACGACCTGACTGCTAATCTCCGTTATGAAGGTATCAACATTCACGACACGAATAATAGTCAATACCATTCTCCTGATGAGCGCCCGAAGGCTGGTCTGTCGGCGAAAACTAGTAACATTAGCGATGACAGGCTTATGGCATTCTATCCCTTCAATGGGGATGCCAATGACGTAAGCGGTCACGGTTACGATGGTACGGTTTCCGGTGCAGAATTGACAGATGACCGTTTTAATTTACCGACGAGTGCTTACCATTTCGACGGATTGGACGACGGTATTGGTCTTTGGGATTATTTTCAATATTCAAGTATGACATTGTGCGCATGGATCAATCCCGTACCTAACAACGATTCTAATAAAGCAATCTTTACGGAAGATAACTATTCCAACCACTTCATACTTGCATATGCACCTGGTGATTCAATTTATGCAAGTCTTACTACTAGTGGAGAGGTTCGGTGGCATAGATGGATTGTTAAATGCCCCACAGAATATATGAATATTGATGATAAATGGGTATTTACTGCTGTAGTAATTAATGAAGCTGATGACAGTGTCTACCTTTACATTAATTCAGAACGAGTTGGATCTGCATGTATCAATGGTTATACTCTGCCAAATGTCTTGAGCGAAGGTGCTTTTACGTCATTGGGGTACAGTTATACCTCCGATCAGTCAGAAACTGATTTCAATGGAAAAATCGATGATGTGAGAAT
>CAYGXH010000297.1:0-4422 GCA_964353675.1 uncultured Chlorobiaceae bacterium | reverse complement strand
CCCTCTATTTTGAGTCAAAATGGAGGGCTAATACTACTGATAAACGTGGGTTTTATTTCACTAGAATCAGCTTCCTTGATTTTGTGTACCCCTCCCCATGTAAGCGTAAACAGTATATCCCGCTTGATACCTCTGAACCCCCGTCTGTTTCCCCATACCAAACGAATTGATGATAACCAGGTGAAATATTTCCCTGAAAGAGCGTACGGATTCTCCTACCAAGAATATCATAGATGGATAAGTCGACATCCGAATTATACGGGATTCCGATTGTAAACCGAGTTATCGGATTGAAGGGATTGGGATAATTTTCACTGATTGAAAATTCACCAGGGCGCTGTTGACTGACTTTCTGCAACAATACGATTTTTTTAATATCATTATTTATCATCCACTTTCCGCTGCCATTGAGATCAATGATATTGCCCTCCCAATCTTCCAGCGAATACAATCCAGACATTCCATCCCGCATCTTCCACTGCAATGTAACAGGATATACCACTCCTTGAATGAGTATATCTATTGCTCTCTCTTTCTCACCAGCGATGTCTTCGAAAACTTCAAGGTATTTGTTTGATTCGAATCTTACATCGAAGCATTCCTCCGGAGGAGGAGGCGGGAGATAATACAACGGAAGCAGATTTTCGTTTTCCAAAGCGGAACCGAAATATAATTTTCTACTCAATCCGCGAGCATCTGCAACAATAAGCGTATGCAAAGGCGGATCCATCAGTATCTGATGTATGGCAGAATGTCCGGTTTCCAAGGCGGCGTTCATGATGATTTGACCCCCGGTTACGGTTTTTATCCAATATGAGTTACCAGGAAAAAGCGTATCAACTGATGTGTATGCTCCCGAATAACCAAAAACCTGTGATTCAATTATTCCGGGAGGAACATCTTCTATCCCACTGTACGGGAGAGGTCGGCTTGGTCCACCGATCATGTTCCATCCATCAGCAACATCGATGGTATCCGACAGATATTCAGTACCTGTGATTGAAAGTGTTTCCTGATCAGCAAACTTCAGCCAGTAGCCGGTCCCGTTATTTAGTGTATCCTGTGCTTCATAGAGACCGTTATACATGAACGCGTCTGAGACGGCAATCGGGTAAAGAGTCACTTTGCGATAATCCGGAACTATGAGCGGAACAGAAACCATATTCCATCCTGCTTGGACGGAATAATTCTGACCAACTGATTCCAATGGATGGTCGCCATCAGCCGCTGTCCATCGTGAAAAAGATGAAATACCGTTCGCTGTAACTGTCTGGTCTCCCAGATTGATTGATCCCCCTACATAATTCCACGATAAACCGCCGTTCGTGGATCTCCATAAACCAAGCGTTGATGCATTCTGGCCATCCAGCTCGCATGTATCGTACTTAAAAGCGAGAGAAGCATTCAGATTGGAATTCAATTTTGGCGTAATATTGAAAAACCGCAGGATGGACTGCTTTCCTCCCCCGATCTGAGCGATACCGGTTGTGCGATGAATGGAAGTTGTGTCAGGGGCGGCCCCAAGGGCATTCAGAACAACGCCAATACCGCCGCATCGATTCTCTATGCCCTGATCAATCACTCGGGATGTAATGATCGTCCCAACTACAGTATTCCCACCATTCTCCACTAGTTCTCCCTCAAGCAGCAGAGTATCCAGTAGTATCATACTTTGAGCAAGTATAATGGTATCGAGCAATCCAACTTTTACGAAATTATAGGTACCAGCCAACGCTCCCGCTATTGTCTGTTTTGATCCGCTTGGATCGGCAGTAAAATCACCAAAGGAAACAAAATATACTCTCGATCCATCAGGCGAACGGAGATTGAGCGTGCCATTATTTGTAATCCCGCCATCCTTAATGTTGATAAATGCAGAATTATTTCCGCTCGAAGCATTATTTACTATGAAACTTGCACCGTTCTCAACGATGATCCCGCCTGTTAGCATCGGTATGCCATTTGCTGAACTGTTGCCTATGGCATTTGTAGTTGAGTAAGTTGTGCCGCCGCATTTGAAAACACTACCGCTCCTGATATTAAGACTGCGTATACATAACGTTGCTGAAGAAGTTGATACCCATGTGATGTTCTTTGCCTGTGAACCGTCTCCGATCACAAGATTGGCAAGCCTGAGACCTGCACTGTTCCTGAGAGTATCGCTTGTAGTTCCCAAAAACCTGACCGTCCCTTCATTCATATTCAGTCCGGCATTATCGCGGTCAACTGTGTTGGAAACATTCGTATAGATATCTCCCTTAAGAATCAGAACCGATAAAGAATTTCCGTTAGATGTAAGTTTCGGTCGGCCGCCCCTGCTGCTGCCTCCTCCGCCTATACCACCGTTTAACTCAAGACGGCCATTGACCGTCAGTGTAAGCGAACCGGAAGCGCTGAACTGCAGAACAGGACCTAAATGTCCGCCGATCGTGTCGACACCGGTTAATATTAAGTTTGAGCATGCCATATTTCCATCAACTGTGACGACAACATCCGGCGTTGTTAATGTTACATTATCCGATCCACCCGGAACGACACCACCCGACCACGTTGAGGGGGAGCTCCAGTTCCCCGTTGCAACCGCTTCGAAAGTATTTTCCGATATTATTACGGTTGGAAAAACAGCGATATCTGAAAAGATACCGGAAAGAACTCTCGTTTTCACGTTAAATGTCGTTATTCCGGGCGATGACGGTGTCATAAGATTCCTAATGATCGCGGTGCCGATATTTACATCTGTAACTGCAGCACCGGTTATTGTAATAATCCACGGAGTTGCAACGGTGCCATCGCCGCTGATTATTGCTGAAGCTCCGGTATATCCTGACCCTGATAAATAAACGTCACCTGCATTTCCGGTCCAGGTCCATGATGGGGGTATTGTAACCATGACGCCTTCAAGCGTATTTACACCATTGCCCACAACAGTCAATGTTTCGGATACCGATGTAATATTTATTAACCGGCTTATCGGTGAGATATAAGCCGTTCCGCTCCCGTCACCCTCTGCTATTCCCATATCAGCAGAACCGCGGGGTTTTACCGTAAGGAATGTACCGTTGTATGCAAGTATACCTACAGCGTTTACAGGCGAATCAGAAATTGTTTTACCAACAAGTGTATTACTGGATCCATTACTTTCAACTCTGATTGTAACTGTATCCAATGTAGGATTCTTATATACATAACTTTTTCCACTTACATATACACCGGATGAATCGGTTGTAAGCGATTGGATAGTAACTGCTCTTCCTTCATATACATTCGAGGGAGAATGTGTAAGCGGTAGTGTTATGCTTACCGAGATTACAGAGGAAGTTCCCAGGTTTGTATCGACAAACGCAAAATTCGGATCTGTCAATTCATATCCCCCCTTGTACTGATTGAGAGTTCCCTCAACTTTTACATTTCGCCCTTCAGCTAATTGGGGCATGGTGGAAACGCTAAGCCTCAAGCCGCCCGATGCATCCTGTATGTAACCGCTGTTGCCTGTAAAAAGATTGGTATTCGAATTGAGTGTTCCGTTAATACGGACTCCATAATTTTTAATAGTCGAGGGTAAATACGATTTTATCGCCGATATCGGTGTTTCGCCAACGAAATATCCCTCTAGTGTGTTATCGGTTGAGGAATATGCTGATGAATCATCAGTTGCTGATACGTAATAATCTACCAGATTCCCATTGGCTGTGTGCTTTCCTGAGGGAATAATTCCGTAATAAGTGGAGCCGGATAAGATTACCAACGAAACGGAGGAATCATAATCTCCCCCGTTTATGCATATGTGTAGTCTTGCGTTAGTTATGATGCCGTCGTCGGTAATCACGGCCATGATGGTATCCGCGGTACCCACTGCCGGAGCGAAAACCGTACGGCTGAGCGATGTAATGACCGGCGGTTGATTCCCTGAGGGTGGAATTTCATTCGGTGATACGGAATTCTGAGGTTGAGGACCTGACCGCGTCAGAATATCGTTGCTGTTATCGTTGCTATCCCAAGCATTACCGCTAAATTCATCTGACCCTCCTGGTGTCATTGTGGCCGGTGTGGAGCTGCTTTGTGCTTTCCGCTCAAGACTCGTCGTATTATTTCCACCGGGTGCCGGGCCAGAGCCCTCAAATCCACTTGCGGTTGATCCGTAACCAATGTAGTCAACCATGGAAGTATCCGACGGATTTGTACCGCTTAGTGGGGTTGTTGTATTGACCAGCGCGATTTTACCTGCAGTGGCTGCTAAATTTGATGTTCCGATTGCGTCTGCTAGCGGGAGCGTATCTCCATTCGCGCCTCCGGACGCAAGTTGTATAAGAAAAAAGCCGTAAGACTCGATTGATTTTGATGAACCGAGCGTAGTCACTGCCCATGATGATCCGGTTGCAGAAGCATACTGGATCGACCATCCTGAAATATCGATAGCTGTTG
>CAYGXH010000296.1:0-4424 GCA_964353675.1 uncultured Chlorobiaceae bacterium | reverse complement strand
TACCCCACCAGATTACTGGAGTATGGAAAGAAACTGATTGTATAGGCCGGTATTCCACTCTTGGTCATGGGATTGATCGGGATGATCAAATACCGCACAATACTTCTTGCGGCGATGCCGATGATATTACTGCTTCCGATTTTCGGTTTAGATCCGAGCGAGCGGTTCTTGTTACCTTATTTACCTTTCCTCGTCCTCTTCGCATTTTTTCTTTTGGCGTCATGGAAAAGTATGCTATTCAGAACCGCTGCGATTCTCATTCTAATTATTGGTTACTTACCGACAGCGGCCTATGCGGTAACGCCGGAGGAGGGCATCACTGAATTCTGTACTGCCGGTATGGACATGAAATCCAGAACGAATAGCTTGGATATTTTCGTTGATAGAAAACCTTTCACTGCATTTTACGCGGGGGGAAAATACTTGCCGATGCCGAATGATCCTGTTGACAGCATACTCGCTTTCTGTCGGGAAAACCGGGCTCGCTACTTGGTAGTCAGCGCACGAGTAGTACGGGTTTTTCGTCCGCAATTGAATTATCTTCTCTACAGTGATACGGTTCTGAATCGTCTTAATCTTAAAACGGTATATGTCCGAGATCTGGATTCGGGGTATGGAATACGAATCATTGAGGTATCACAATGAAAAAGCTAACTTCAGTATTGAAATTGGATTGTCGATACTTTCGTGGGGATATCCCGTGTACACCGCACAAACGGTATGGTGTCCACTGCTTTGATGCGCGTCGTCGTGTCTGCCGTTATTATGATAAGGTTAATAAACGGATCCTCATTATTAAATTAGGTGCAATCGGCGATGTCATCAGAACCACCCCATTGCTGAGGAAACTAAAGAAAGATTATAAAAAGGCAGAAATCTGGTGGCTTACCCTCACACCTGAAGTTCTCCCTGCAATGATCGATGTCCCACTTTCGTTCACCGTACAGAATATTCTTGTCCTCCAATCAGTACATTTTAACGCCGCCTTCAATCTTGATAAGGATAGGGAAGCATGCGCGCTTATGTCTGTGATCTCGGCTGATGTGAAGAAAGGTTATACACTCAAGGACGGTAAATGCATTCCATTGGATAGAGCCGCCGAGCATAAGTACCTGACGGGATTATTTGATGATATAAGTAAGAAAAACCGGAAAAGTTATCAGGAAGAAATTTTTGAGATATCAGGTTTTAAATTCGCCGGTGAAGAATATGTGATGCCTCAAGTACCCGAGCACCGCTGGAACCTGCCGAAGAATGGGATCGTAATCGGTTTGAATACAGGATGCGGCGGTCGGTGGACATCGCGTCTTTGGCCTGATGAGTACTGGATCGAGCTTGTCCGGAGGTTGAGGAAAAGACACTATGTACCCTTGCTTCTCGGGGGTGAGCAGGAGCATAAAAAAAACCTTGCAATCGCCCGTCGAAGTCATGCTCTTTATTTTGGCTACTTTCCTCTAAGTCAGTTTATGAATCTCGTGAACAGGTGTGAAATAATTATAACTGCGGTAACGATGGGAATGCACATCGCAATCGGTCTTCAGAAAAGACTTGTTCTCTTCAATAATATCTTTAATAAACACGAATTTGAGCTTTACGGACGCGGCAAAATACTTGAGCCCGATATCGCTTGCAACTGCTACTATTCACCTTCATGTCCAAATGACTGCATGCGATCTCTCTCGGTTGACTCTGTATTCGATGCTTGTGAGCAGTTGTTGAAAAAATCTAAGCCATGAAGCACAACTTCAGACAAATGAAAAAATCCAAGGATAATATCCCTCTTTCGCTGCCGCGTATAAAAGACTGGCATGCATGTGTCATCATCTCGGTTCTTGTGGCTTTTTACTTTCATGAAGTTCTCATCATGAAATCTTTTTTTTGGGAAGATTTCCTTTACCAGTTTTATCCATTCAGAAATTTTGCAGCTGTCGCCATAGCAGGCGGTGAATTACCGCTTTGGAATCCTTATACATTCTCCGGAACACCGTTTCAGGCAGACATCCAATCTGCCCTTTTTTACATTCCCAATCTTCTCCTTACGCTTTTTGTTTCCGGTGGTAAACTGCATTTCTACTGGGTAGAAATTTTCATCATTCTTCATTATGTTCTTGCCGGTATAAGTATGTATTTTTATGCCAAGGATCTTGGTATAACTCGTTATGGCGCCCTGTTGAGCGGTATCATATTCACTTTTTCCGGATTTATGATTACCCATGCAATCCACCAGGTAATAATCTGTCAGGTTGCCTGGTTACCCTTGATACTCCTTCTGTTCCGGCGGGCACTCTTGAAACGGTCTTTACTCTACTGTATACTTGCAGGATTAACACTTGGTCATGCAGTCTTGGCCGGATTTCCTCAGATTTCTTTGTACATTTTCTTCCTGTTGTTCCTATACTTTCTTTACGAATTTTTTATATCCCTGAAGGCACAGGGGATAAAAAGTTCTCTGATTCTTCTCCCTGTTGCTGCAGGTACGATTGTTATAGCTATTGCCCTTACGGCAATCCAGTTGCTGCCGACGATGGAGCTTGCGCCACTCTCACAACGCGCTGAAATCACGTATGAAAAATCTCTCGAGGGATCGCTCTCGTGGGAGCAACTGGTTACTTTTTTTATGCCAAAATATTTTGGATCGAGCGGTGCTCAGGGATCAACTTACTGGGGTCATGGTGCATACTGGGTGTTCTGGGAGACATGTTTTTACGTCGGTATCCCGGCAGCAGTCTTCATAGGATTTGCACTGACCGGAATCCGGAGGAATCGCAATATTGCCCTATTTTCAGGAATTGGTCTCTTCGGAATATTGTATGCACTCGGAGACGGATTTATCCTGCATAAATTTTTCTATTCTGTAGTCCCCGGTTTTGAAACATTTCGTAGTGTTGGAAGGATGACTTTGTACTCCACGCTCGGCGCCGCTCTTCTCGGAGGATTTGGGGTCGACAGGATTATCGATATGCTGAGAACGAATAGCGCCGTAGTAAGACAGGGCGCAGTAGTGACCGCAGGTATTGGAATTATCCTTTGGTTTCTGGCACAGGTTAATTTTCTTCAACCGGATGGCACAAATCAAGCCGCTGTCCAAACGCGTAGTGTGGCTATGGAAAGTGCTGTCACAGCGATGATCTTATTATTCCTGTGTGCAGGTATATTATTTCTGCTTAATCGGAGAAGCGTATCCCTTACGATTGCCGGTATCGCCATTCTCCTTCTCCAGTTCGTGGATCTTTACATATTCGGCTTCGACCAGAATAACAGTAAAACGAATCCAGATGAATATTATGGCCGAACCGCTAACATGGTGGATGTTTTGAAACGGGAAGGAGAAAAAGAGTACTTTCGTATCAACGCACGCCAAGGCGGAGCAATGATCCTTGATCGAAACCAGGGAATGATCGATAAAATATTTCTGACCGAGGGATACACACCCTTGAGTTTACAGAGAAATTTCCCGCCTGCGAAGGACTGGGATGGAGTCTGTGATCTGCTGAATGCAAAGTATCGTGTCGCTGTTGACCAACAGCAAAGACGTATGAACCTCGTTGCTTCGGCAACTTATCTTCCCCGTGCTTACCTTGTGCATAATGTGAAAATCATCACCGACGAGGGGGAGCTCCGGAAGTATATGGAATCCGGGGATTTTGAACCACACCGCACCGTATTGCTGGAGGAAAATCCGGAATTTCTGCCGGAGGTCCCGGCTGAAGCTCGTTCGGAAAAAATTGAAATCATGTCATATACTCTTAATACCATCAAACTCACGACGGCAACATTACAAGACGGCTTTCTTGTCCTCAGTGAGGTCTATTATCCTGGATGGGTCGTGTATATCGATGGAGTACCCCAAAAAATATACAGGGCGAACTGGAATCTGCGCGCATTTCCCCTCCGGGCCGGTAACCACAGCATCGATGTGAAATTTGAACCTAAGAGTTATCGGAATGGTTTTTGGTTAACGGCAGTGACAATTGGATTATCAGTGTGCGGTATTGTATATTCGCAGTGGAAAAAAAGATATGTTACACAGCAGAAGGATCGGTCATCTTGAAATATTCCATAGTAATTCCGATCTACAACGAGCAGGAAATATTGCCTGAACTATACCGCAGACTCACGGCGGTTATTGATTCGTTCGAGGGTGAAACTGAAGTCATAATGATCGATGACGGGAGCGCGGACGCATCATACGCTGAACTGCAGAAAATTCATCAGAAAGATCCCCGGTATAAACTTTTACGTTTGGCGCGGAATTTCGGACATCAGGTTGCTCTCACGGCCGGTATAGACAGCGCTTCAGGCGATGCGGTAATACTTATGGATGGTGATTTGCAGGATCCGCCTGAACTCCTTCCACGTATGATCGAGCAATGGAAGGAAGGTTATCATGTAGTGTACACTGTAAAGCGGAGTAGGAAAGAAAA
>CAYGXH010000295.1:0-4439 GCA_964353675.1 uncultured Chlorobiaceae bacterium | reverse complement strand
ATTTGTTAAAACTTGTTCATATGCCGAGAGTGTTATATTGTTCGCGCGGTCACCTATCGCATGCGTGCATACCTGAAAACCTTTCGCAAGTGCATCCCGGCATGCTGAATCCATTTCACCGTCACGCATCATTGTCAAACCCCTGTTCCCGGGATCATCGGAATACGCCTGAATCAATGCAGCGCCTCTGGATCCCAGTGCACCGTCCATGTACATCTTCACGGCACGTACGGAAAGGAAACCCCCGCCATATGTGTTTTCGGGACCGTGCTCGAGGTAGTATTTCCACGTCTCACCGCCATAATCTATTGCGCCGTATATCCTGATAGGGCATTTACCGGCATCGATTAATCTTTTATAGTGCGTTATGACATCAAGATCAACTCCCATATCATGGACTTCCGTTAAACCAAAGCTTGCACATTCTTCAAGTGCAAGCACAAGCCGTGCACCAATTTCCCCTTCCGTAAGCGGCGGAATTGTATTGCTCACCAGGTCGATCGCGTTATCGATAAAAACACCGGTGGGGAGGCCGATTGCATCACGGATAATTTTTCCGCCTGATGGATCTTCGGTTTTATCAGAGATCGATGCAATCTTCATAGCGACGGAGTTAACCCAGGCGGCATGTCCGTCGATTCTCCGCAGTAGTACCGGATTTTGTGGAGAAATCGAATCCAGCATATGAGCGGTTGGATATTTCTTTTCGTGCCAATCGTTTTGATCCCATCCGCGTCCAATGATCCACTCACCTGCTTTTACTCCGATGATTCTTTTCTTAACCAATCCGGTTATTTCCGCAGGCGAATTTGTTCCTACAAGATCGAGGTTTTGCAATCGCCCTCCCTCACCTAATATATGCGCATGACCATCAATGAATCCCGGATAGACCGGCTTGCCTTTTAAATCGATGATCGTATCAGCACTGTATTCTCCGAGCATCTCGACCGTTGATCCCAGACCAACAATTCGGTCACCCGAAATAGCCACTGCTTCCGTCGTATGATTACTATCATCAAGCGTGTAGACGATTCCGTTTGTAAGGATCAAGTCGACGTTCGTGCGTGATGTTATAAGGACGTATGTGATAATAGAAACAATGAGGAGAGAAAGTATAAGTAGAGAATATTTCCGCATAGATGAACACTTTCAGCTTTGATGTTTACCATGTGTTTCAAATATATATATTCTGATCGTGAGTTACAATTTTACATACCGGTAATAAGCTCACGATTAGAATTGCATTTCAGCGTAAAATTATCTAAGTTTTTCCATGCCAGAGGAAACAATAATGATCGCAGAAGACTTTATAAAGTTTGTCGAAATCACAAAACGTCTCAGAAAAGAGTGTCCGTGGGACAAGGAACAGACTCATACCTCCATCCGTCACAGTCTGATCGAGGAAGCATATGAGGTAGTTGAGGCAATAGAGAAGAACAACATGGACGAATTATGCCGTGAATTGGGTGATATACTTCTCCATGTCGTCTTCCATTCTAATATTGCAGAGGAGAATAAAGAATTTACCCTGCGTCGGGTGATCGAAAATATCAGTGAGAAGCTGATTTTCCGCCACCCTCACATTTTTGGGGATGTTAAAGTTGACGGAACGGAGCACATCAAAAAGAATTGGGAAAAGCTTAAGATGATGGAAGGAAGAGAATCCCTGATGGATGGAGTTCCGAAAGAGCTTCCTGCCCTTCTGCGCGCTCACAGGCTTACGGATAAAGCGTCGCGTGTGGGATTCGACTGGGAAAAAAAGGAGGACGCCTGGGGCAAAGTCGAGGAGGAAATGAAGGAAGTTCACCAGGCGATCGAGAGCGGCATGCAGGAAAACATTGATGCGGAATTCGGTGATTTGCTCTTTGCCCTCGTCAATTACTCCCGTTTTATACAGGTAAATCCGGAAAATGCACTTCGTCAAGCCATCGAAAAATTCATCAGCCGCTTCCGCTACATTGAAAGACGCTTGACTGAAATGGGAAAGAATATTCATTCTTCATCGCTTGAAGAGATGGATTCACTCTGGAACGAAGCAAAGAAACGATTGTAACCTGTCCTACCGGTTGTTAATTATCGTATCGTCCGTGGATTGGATGTCATTGATCCGATACTTATCGTACGCATCAATGATGTCTTTAACGAGTTTATGTCTGACAACATCGTTACGGTCAAAGTAGCAGAATTTCACGCCATCGACATCATGCAGGATCTCCTGGATTTGCACCAGACCGGATACTGTTTTCAGGGGAAGGTCTATCTGAGTGATGTCTCCCGTAATAATCGCTTTTGAATTTGCACCTAATCGGGTAAGGAACATCTTCATTTGCAGGCTTGTTGCGTTCTGCGCTTCGTCGAGGATGACATAAGCGTTGTTGAGCGTCCTGCCGCGCATGTAAGCGAGGGGCACTACTTCTATGACACGTCTCTCAATATAGGTCTTGAGTTTATCGGGTGGAATCATGTCATCGAGTGCATCATACAACGGTCTGAGGTAGGGATCAACTTTTTCTTTCAGATCGCCCGGAAGAAACCCGAGACTTTCACCTGCTTCGACGGCCGGACGAGCGAGAATGATTTTTGTGATTTCACGGTTCTTGAGAGCGGCGACCGCCATTGCAACCGCGAGATACGTTTTACCGGTTCCGGCCGGACCAATGGCAAATACAATATCATTCAACCTCATCTGTTTCAGGTACTCTCTCTGTCCCGGAGTTCGCGATTTGATTATACCGTTTCTGGTGAAGAGTACTACATTTTCCAGGTCAGCTTCACCTACCTGAGAGATTACACTCTTCGGCACCGCTGGTTCGCCGTTTACCTTGACGAGATCAATGACTGTTTCGATATCCTGGATGTTCAACGTACCATTCTTATTGAGAATGTAGATGAGTTCCTTGAATATTTTTTCGAGTTGATCTGCCTGCTGCTGATCGCCGCGGAAAGTAATTGTATCTCCCCTTACTGTAATTGCTGCATCGAAATAATTTTCAATGAGACGGAGGTTCGTGTCGTTCAAACCGAGTAACCTGACCATATCGACCCCTGTCGCCTTGATTTTTCGCTCAGCCAACGAAGTCGGTTCTCCCTTGTCTCGTGTAAGGTTGTGGATTGAAAACAGAAAGCCCTCCGCTCACACAGGTGAGGAAGGGCTTTTCGCTATTTATTCGATCTCCGCGCACGCGAATGATCACGGAGCTTCGACTGCCTTTTTCTTATAGTAACGGTTTGCGGCGCTTTTTTCTTCTTTTGTCATTTCAACACCATCGGGTATCTTAAGTACCCACTTTGGTTTGATGACATCGGGATCGCGGATGAGATCGCGGTTACCCTGCCAGATTTTTGGCCACAGCCAGGCGTTATCGTAAATATCTTTCTTCTTTGCGATGTTCCAGAGACAATCACGGTCGCGCGACCATGTTCCCACGACATACGTTTTTTCTTTCTGGATGCTGTTCATCAACGCGGCGAGTTTATCCTGTGCGGCTTTTACGCGATCGCCGTACCGCGGAATCAGACAAATGTTACTCTTCGCCATTTCCTTGATCCGGGCATCCATCCTCTGAATTTCATCCTTGTAGTTTACAAGTTCTGCATCGGACATTCGCTGAAGTTCAGATATACGGTTTTCCATATCCGTCAATTCTTTATCGAACGCCTCAATATCAGCCCTTGTTACTCCAAGCATCGCATAGAGGGCATCCTCACATGCCACGATTTCTCCATCGAGTTTGACAGATTGCGCTTTCAATCCCGCAATATCACCCTCCAGTTTTCCCACTTCGGCCAGCAGATCGACTTCCTGCTGTTTATAGCTCGTCATCTGAGCCTGCCACTCTTCCCGTGTCATCTCCTCCTGAGCAATCAAGGGAGCAACAGAAAGGAAGAAAATAAACATCACGAACGAGATAATATAAATTCGCTTCATTTTACTTACCCAGTCCTTTCTTCACAGCTTCCTGATCGGATTGGCACTGCTGAAGTTTCCCGTTCTTTTCGGCAATCTGCTTTTCAAGATTGGCTTTTTCAGCTTTCTTATCTGCGACCTTCATTTGAAGCTCTTTCACGGATGCCTTCAAATCGTCGAGCTGCTTTAATTCTTCTTCCGACGGCGAGCTAGAGCAGCCCGAAAGAAGGCTCCCACCGGCAAGAAATGCAAAAACGATGAGAAATTGAACCACTTTTTTCATTATAACTCTCCTATGTTATTTACTGTATGCATCATCAATCGATACCAAAAATAACAAATAAAACATTCTTTGTCAAGCATTACTTGAAGAAATTTGAAATTCGGCTCTATTTATAAAAGCCCTTTTTCAGCGAAACTAGTGTAATTATCACGGGTCAGGATCACATGGTCATGGACCGGAATTCCGATAATTTTGCCTGCTTCCACGATTTGCCGCGTAACGGTTATATCTTCCGCACTCGGCTCCGCG
>CAYGXH010000294.1:0-4440 GCA_964353675.1 uncultured Chlorobiaceae bacterium | reverse complement strand
AGGACTTCTATTCCGATGCCGTCTCCCGGAAGCCAGGCTATTTTATAACGTGCCATGCTATTCCTCTCAAATAAATTCTGTTATAGATTGTATTTCGTGATTCGTATTTTTGTTACGTAAGAAGTAATCAATGCGGCCTTTCACCTTCCATCGATACTTCAATTAACCGAGAAAGAATTTTTTCCATGAGAATCATTTCAGATCTAAGCTCCTCCTTAAATTCATGTCTTTCAGTTCTGTGTATTTCTTCCTTCGTATCGGCAATCGCGGAGGTCAAGAGAGATATTAATAGATTGCACTCCGCGTGGCTTAACTGAACCGTCATATTATATGCCCTTTCCGTTGAAGGTGATAGAATGGTATATAACTCAACCTCCGTGCCAGACTCAGGTACATAGTACGCAAAAAACATCAATACCGAACAAGCTAAAAAGGGAGATTCACCACTTATCACTTTATGAAGGCATAACCATCACCGCAGATATTTCAATAGTGAAAAACCGTATACTCCTGATCTTCAGAATTGATAAATCCGAGTCGGTTTAAAAAGGTCGTTCAGTGCCGAGAACGTTCACCTTACCATTGATGTGTTTGGATTTATCCGTAATTACACCGGACGCGTCGACAACTCCTGTATGACAGCTTGAACATGCCGACTGGTTCTGATGACCGCGGGGCGGTAATTCATGGCAAGATCCGCATTCGGCTTCTTCCTCGTCGTCTGTCCATAATGGATTATATGCTGCACCGGTCATAACAGAATCAGTGAATATCCAGCTATTGGGCGAACTAGCCTGCCTTAACTTCCATGATCCGTGGCAGTACGTTCCGCTGCAACGCAAGGCATCATATGAAGGATTTGGTTGATACGTTCCATCTGCAGTAATTAATGCTGCGAGTAATGGATTAAATATAAGATCAGCCGGGGGCTGCGAGTCGAGATGCCCCTCGAGAAAAACTTCGGAAGGAACTTGATGGCATTGATTACAATTGACACCGTAAGAATAGTCCCCTCCTGCGAGGTGTGCCTGATGTGCACCAACACCGGCTGTTGTGGTTCCGGTATCCCCGCTGAGGGAACGTGGCGGCGCCCATGACAAGGTATCATCTATAGCAGCTCTGAACCGACCGTGACATGTGTTGCATGCTTCCGGAGATTTGGCATTACCTCCTGCATCTGTATGACAATCCGAAGCTGAACACGATATATTCACTCGTGCTCCCCCCAATAAATCGGTTCCATGACAAGTCTTACACTCATTGATCGGATAACCATTATTCTCCAAATAATTTTCATGTCCATCTTCACCAGAAAATTTTGTTTCATGGGGAAAGGAAGCGTGACAAGTAAAGCAGTTTTTACCGCTTGTCCCCCCATCATATAATGAACCATGGCAAGACTTACATTCTGTTGGATCCCAACCTTTTGATTGTAAATATTTTCCATGAAAACTAATGTTAGAAGTATCGAGGTTCCATCCTGAAACATGTGGGAATGTAACATGACAAGTAAAGCATGATTTACCACTTATTCCACCATTATATGATGAACCATGGCAAGGTTTACACTCTGCATTATTCCAATCTTTTGATTGTAAATATCTACCATGGACACCTGCGTTCCATCCCGGAGCATGTATTTGTATAGCACCGCTAATCGGCTCAGGCAAATTTTCCTTTAAATCCGCACACGCAATGATGAGCAAAAGGCTCAGTAGCATCAGCGACAGGAGAAACTGTATGGATTTCATTACCGTACTCCTCCATCCTCATCATGACACAGCATGCATGTCGGATCAGCCCCCTGGACATCGTGGCATGAAGCACAATTTTCTATATCACGTTTTGCCATTTCTGCATGCCGGCCGCCTCCGCTTCCTCTGCCGATGGTAACATAGCCCGCAACTCTGTGGTTTTGCGGTTTAATTTTCCCTTCCTGAATAGTACCGGCTTGATGACATTCGACGCAGAAGGATTGACGATCGTGGCAAATCATGCAATCAGATTCTCTGGAGCGTGCATCGATGCCATGAGTAAACTTGTAATTCAGTGAATGGGTATGCTGAACTTTCAACTGCCGGGGTGAATCCTTCTGCGGAACTCTTGTGATCGGATCACCCATCAGGTCATGATACACGCCGAAGTCATCAAGATCAATACCCGTATGGCAATCCTGACAAAAGCTCTCACTATGGCAAGTTGCACAGGTAATTTCATAGCTTCCCAGCCGTGTCAGGCGTTTATGGTCTTTGCGGAATGATCCACGGAGATGGTCACCGGGAAGCAGACTGACATAATCAGAATGACATGTTCCACACTCGTCGGATACAGTCTTCTCGGTGTGACATGAGACGCATGATGCCATGGCCGGCATATTTTCATCCGATGCATAGTCTACATTTTCTACTCCGCTGTGGCACTTCGTGCACTCAATATTATTACCGATATGTTTTTCATGCGAGAAAATCAGTTCTCGTTCTGGATTTTCGATACCGACTATATTCTCCGGATCAACATGGCAGTAACCGCAATTTTCAGAAATCTGCTCCTCATGGCATGAAGTACAGCTCTCGTGATCACCCATGAGGTCATCGGCGCTCTGCATACTTGCCGCTGCCGCGTGGTGGCATACCGCACATTCCACACCCTGTTCCTGCAGATGGAGTTTATGGCTGAATTTTATGATCTTGGAATGATCGCCCTCATTCCAGTATTCGACTAATTTTTCTTTCATCGCGATTGAAAGCGCGATTGCAGCTACGCTGATCAGGATAATACTGCCGCTTCGACCAATCATTCCACACCTTCTTTCTGCTGGTGTTTTGTAAATGTATGACTGAACCAATAACTCATTTTACCGAACGCACGGACATCATGACTGTAGATCCGGTTGTTTAACCATTGAACCTGCAGATCAAATGACAGCATTTTCAATGGTCTGACAACCAATCCGAGAATACCGGACACTGCATCCTCTTGCCGGGATGAAGTACCCGGATATTTGTACGAAGAATATGAAAATCCCGCCGTCGGAACAACGATCCGCCCCGCAATTGGATATATGCCATCGACCGAGATGGAAGTTAACGAACCAATTGCCCCGTCGGTCCACGCAGCAGTTAGACTGCCGTACTTAGTTGACACCCCTGCGGTCAGGCGTTTACCGTTATCGTCGTCGTATTGTACTAAGGCAAAGCGTCCGAAAGTCGATGCCCACGGACAGAGTTCGTACTCAAGTCCGCCTTCATATTCACGCACAGACTCCGAATTCAACCGGGAAAAGATAGTCATATAAAAAACACGTGGTTCCCTGTGGATGACAGTACCGGTCGCTGAAAATTTTTCCACGATATCCGCACGCACATTGATCTCACCGCGCAATGCCCGTTTGTGCAGCAGATCATAATCCAGCCGGCCGTAGAGGGAACCGAATTTGATTGCATCGTAGAGCATATCAAATCCGAGTAAATGCTCCCTTCGGAGCGGCGGATTTACAAGTAAAGTGTACGGATTATAAAGAGAATCGGGGCGAATCGCATAATAACTTTCGGTGCTATGCTGACGGTTTAGGTAGCTGATACCCGCTCTCAACTTCGCTGTCAACCAACCTGCAATCTGTCCACCTACGCTGAAATTTTCCCTGAGCTTGCCATTATCTTTGGTTTGAAGGGCGGAATTAACATTCATTCCGCCAAATCCTTTGAAGGTAAGTTTTTTCTGCAAAGTTTTTCCTTCAAACATCAGCCCGTCTACTGTCCCGATCCCAACGCCTGCAAAAACCGGAATTCTTCCAATATTCACGTCCGCCAAACCCGCAAGATTATTCCACCGGAGAAATGCATTATAGACGCGCACTCTCTCGTCTGTAAATAATCCTCCAGCGCTTCCGGTTGCACCGGTGAGGTACGTACGGAAAGAGACTGGCCCCTGTGCAGCTTCCAGCTGTATAGTTTGAACCATACGTAAGAGAATGTCTGATTGATTTGCTGTATCGTACTTCTCCCATGCATATGCCGATGTCGAAAGGCGCCCGGATATTTTCTGGGCGGAAAGTATCGAGCATGACAGAGAGAGGGCGACGATGATTATTAACGTTCGGTTCATAGATGATCTTCCCTTTTAAGGAACACGATAGTCTTTCGTTGGGAATATTGAAAAAATTATAATGAAAAGCAATGTGCCTTGCAATTACTCATGTATATAGGAATGAGGATATTTTCACCTGCTCAGCGGAGGCCGAACATCGAAACGGATGTCTGAGCAATATCCACTAGGGGACCGAAATAGAGACCAAACAACAGGGTCGGAATGAGAATGATAATAATTACAATGACCTGGCCGAAAGAAACATGTAGCGATTCGGTGTTCCCTTCAGGTGAACGGAGAAACATGTTGCGAATTATGCGGACATAATAATACAGTGAAACCACGCTATTTAAC
>CAYGXH010000293.1:0-4443 GCA_964353675.1 uncultured Chlorobiaceae bacterium | reverse complement strand
GGCTCAGCTTGTCGTTCCAATAGGGAGGGATTGGTAACGACGGGGATGCTGAGCCCACATCTTAAAGGTTACTTCACGAGCAGTATTTTCTTTACTTGCGTGAAGGTCTTACTTGGATCAGATACACTTATCGCTTCCAGACGATAGAAGTATACACCGCTGCGGACTTTCGGATAAACTCCCGCCGTGTATATTTACGTCGCTGGTATTTCAAGTCTTTTTTTCTGCCAATAAGTGTGAATCATATTTTAAAAAACCATTTTCGACGCCAGAGTACCCACGCAACCAAGTAGGTAAGCAGTACATATGCGATAGCAAAGGACAACGATGCGTTAACCGGACTCGCCCACGGTTGAAACCAGCTCTGATAAATATATTCGTGCAGGGAGAACGCCGATCCATCCGGTGCAGTTGCCGGAATCACCCAGAGTAAGGATGCCAGTAGTTCTGAAAACATGTAGAGTGCAAGGGCGTTCAAGCCGAAGATAATAAACGGTTTCGCCCAGAGGCTGTATCCCTTCACGTCGACGAGAAAATAAAAGACACCAAGAATAACAAGTGCCCATCCAGCCATAAAAACGCTGTAAGAGCTTGTCCACATGTTCTTGTTGATCGGCAGCCACATGTCTAGGATAGTGCCAATCAGAACCAGCACTATTCCTACGACGAACATCCAACAAGTCTTTTCTTCCCTGGTCCGATCCGCGCGGCGGAGCCAGGTTCCTGTAAGAATGCCAAACAGCGTCGTGGCAATTGCCGGAACGGTGCTGAGAATTCCTTCCGGATCGAAACCGGCCTCCGGCGCAAATACGTATGTGTGACCGTCCAAAATAGTCGAGTCGATATACCAAAGGAGATTCCCCTTATGTTCCAGTAGACCGGCACCATATCCCGGAACCGGAACGAGCTTCACCAACAACCAGTAGCTTGTAAGCAATCCAAAAATCCATGCGACCTGTCCACGCCAGCTTGTATAGAGGTAAATGATTGTTGCTATGAAGTAACAAATGGCTATCCGCTGCAGGACACCAGGTATTCGCCATGTTGACCATGAGAACTGACTAAACCCAATCAATCCGAATGGAAAGTTGTTCACGATCAGTCCGAAAATAAATAGGATGACAGAACGCTGGAGTGCATGGAGGACAAGCTTTTTCTTGTCTTCTCCCTGCTCAATGCGCTTAGCGAAGGAGAAGGTCATAGCGACACCGACTATCCATAGGAAGAATGGAAAGATCATGTCTGTCATCGTCCAGCCGTGCCAATGGGCATGTAGCAACTGTGCGTATGTTGTATCACCACCGTTATCGTTCACCAGCACCATAAGGGCAATGGTTGCGCCGCGGAAGGCGTCCAGTGACAGGAGACGCTTTTGTGGTATGAGAGAATCCATCGTAATCCTTTTACATTTTGCTTAACCGTTAATAGCCACGTTCATTCTGATAAAATTTGATAAACCGAAACTCATAGATAATTTAGGATGAAAGATTGACCAGCTTTTCAAGGATTTTATAATGCGATATGGTTTGCCCGACTTGTTCGCCGTCTTTTTGGTGGACTTCGCTGCCATTATTTTGGCGGATCATATTTCCCCTGGATATGTCGGTAGAATGTAGTCGGATTTTCAGCGAAAATCAAATGAGAGGTAGCAGAGAGCGTAGAGTAAAACCGCTAAGATTTTATCCCAATGTCAACATCACATACCTTCAATTCAACGATATCGATATCCTATCCACCGTACTATGTAACCTCTCCGGCTGTAAATGTGCGTAAACCTGTGTAACCGATATGTTACTGTGCCCCAGTAACTTCTGCACCTCATACAGACTTACCCCATCCTGTACCAACCAGCCTGCAAATGTATGACGGAGGGAATGAAAGTGGAGCTTGTCGTTAAGACCGAGCTGACGGACATTCTTCGAAAACAACTATATACGAGAAGATTATGGTCAGGAATGTTTTTTCCGCACTTGTCCAAATTGTCTGAACCGCTGATTTGTATGATTTTTATGATGGCTATGATGAAAATAAATCCTAAAATTTCATTAATCCTGAAAATCATTGTTAGGATATAAGCGAACCACAATATCCGAAAGATTCTCCTTATTTGAGAATGACGAATTTCTTGGTTTCTGAAAATAATCCTGCTTGTAATCGATAGAAATACACCCCGCTTACCAACTTTGACCCATCAAAAATAACCTCGTATTTTCCCGCTTCTTTTTTCTCATCTACCAGTGTTACAATTTCCTGACCAAGCACATTATACAATTTGAGAGTTACAAATGACATCTTCGGTATGTCAAACCTGATCGACGTGGTCGGATTAAATGGGTTCGGATAATTCTGATCGAGTTTAAATGTATGCGGTATGATTTCTGGGTGATCCTCAACTCCCACAGTGAATTCTGAGTCATATAAGGTTTGAGCTATATGAGCATTGTCTAACATTTCCGATATTGAATATCCTGAAACGATTGCGTAGTAGAGTTTTACCGCATCTCCGGGATGTAAAGTCAGTCCGCTAATACCGAGGTAGACTTTTGGATCACTCACAGAGGTCGGCGATTGGTTTGAGTCAATGCATGAACTGCCACTGTCACAACTCATCCACTTGTAGATTATTGAATCGATTGTTCCGGGGCCAAGATGTGTCGTAAAGTCGTACCAACGGAACACAAACCGGACGCTATCAAGGGGCATTGATGCACCGAGAAAAGTGATCCCCAGCGGTGTTGAGCCGCCGTCAACGGGATTGTGGGTATATGCAGTTCTCGTTGTAGGATCATAGGCAGCATAGTTACGGTCGGAAAATCCCGAAACATTTATCGGTCCGACATCCATGTCTGCAAAGAAACCGACCGATACTTCCTGCCAATCTCTTCTTCCAACATTGCGAATATCGTATGCTTGAATAATGAATGCCTCCGTGGAAATGCTCGGTTCCCATGCATAGGATTTCTGATATACTCTTACTCCCATAGGAATATGACCAGCAATGACCGGGTAATTAAACGTATCTGTCGCAACGCAGTAGAGGTCATTATCTGACCATACAGCATAATCTTCATCAACGTATGGTTCCCCATGATCGGGTATTCCATTCTTCTCGGTATAACGATTCCTATTGTTCTTCAGCGGGTGTGTACTATCAGGATTGACACGGCAGCTATCATGAGCTGAAGGATCATAGTTGTCATATGCCGGATCGGGATTAGTGACCGGGTCATATCCGCCGGTACATCCTACTTCAAAGGAATCGGGAATTCCATCGACTCCCACGTCGTCTGTAAGTGGATTCCAGTCGCCGTCATTGTCAGTTCCATCGAGCTCGTCCTCATCGATAAATCCATCTCCATCGTCGTCAATTCCCTTTTTATTTGGGTGAGATAGACTATCGAGCGAGGTTTTCCAAATGCGATCTCTGAGTGTGTCGCCTCGCTGAGGCAGAATTTCTTTTCGCGCATCCCATCCGTTATATCCTTCTGTAACCTTTGATATGCCATCAATCTTTGCTCCTATCCAAGGACCGGCTCCATAAAGGTGTTCAATCCCCGAGCCGATTGGATATTCCGCACCGAAATGCGGTGGTACGGGGATGCAATCCCCGCTCCCGCAACCCCACGCCTGTAATCCAAGCGTCATCTGGTTGCTGATCCAGATCTTCAGGTTAAAGCCTTGCAGCGCTTGCTTCGCCCATGAGACAGTCACTTCAGAGAGCATATATGGTCCCTTAGTACGAGTTGGTTCTGAGTGTTTTCCTGCCAATCCCTGGGACATCAGAACGAGCAAAAGAATAAGAATTCCCATAAATCTTTTCATAACTTTTTTCCCATTATGTGATAAATAAATGAACTGACATCTATATTCACTGTCGAAGATATCCTTGATAAACAATTTTATAGTCCCTGCTGACCGTGAATGTCCAGCTTTCGTAGCCAAAACAGCCCGCCCAGCAGTCGCCGTAACCATAATAAAATATTACTGTCGTGAAACCGGAGGATGGCATCACTTCTAACTTAGTAAAAGAATGTAATATCCCGCTTGGTTCGGCATAAAGCACACCCGGAACCGTGCGAAATACGGATACGAGCGCGTATACATTGATAGGAGGCTGTCTTGTCGAAATCCATGGATGAATATCCCAATAATGCGGCAATACAAAACTCAATGAACACAATTCAACCAAGCTGTCAATTGTATGGTTACCAGTCGGAGAAATACCATGTTTTATATTTTGAACCCACTCGTATGTTGTATCGACTTGAAAAGATAAACTATAGTTTGATATATATTGTTTGTGTATTCGCTTCTGCATTATCAACGTGTCTAGAAGTTGAATTGAATCTCTGCTCTCATATAAGCAGGCTAATGGATACAAGTATTTAATTAGCACCGAATCAGCAACAAAAATATTTGAAGTGTCGGGACTTAAAGATGTAA
>CAYGXH010000292.1:0-4453 GCA_964353675.1 uncultured Chlorobiaceae bacterium | reverse complement strand
TGCCTGTAATGAAGGACGGGGGAGAAGTCTACAATGGGGAGGAATTGAAATACAATTTCAAGTCGAAAAGAGGAAGCATTCGTGTCGCAGACACAGAGATGGATCAGGGTTTCTACCACGGCGAGCAGTTGAAAAAAATGGGTCAGGATGTTCTCTTCGTGGCTAACGGTAGGTACACAACTTGCGACTCATCGTCGCCTCATTATTATTTTTTCAGTCCTAAGATGAAGGTCACTCTCCAGGACAAGGTGATTGCTGAACCTATTTACATGTACATCGCCGATGTTCCCGTTTTCTGGTTCCCGGTTGCGGTATTTCCAAGCAAGGGAGGGCGTCGGTCCGGGATTATTCCACCGGCAATTGCGGAAGATGCAACACACGGCAGAATCCTCCGTCACATGGGATACTACTGGGCAATCAGCGATTACATGGATTGGAGTATGCGGACCGATCTGTACACGAAGGGGAGCTGGGCTCTGTTTTCGGATTACCGGTATTCTCTGCGGTATAAATTTTCCGGGAGTCTCTCCGGCCAGTACCGAAAAATGATCGAGGGTGAATCGAGTGATGCGGGCAGGAAGAAAGATGTGTCGTACAATGTCCGGGCATCCCACAGGCAGGAAATCAATCCCACAATGCGGTTCGATGTGGATTTCACATTCGCGAGCAACAATTCTTTTCAAAACACGATCGACCTCAATCAGGCGCTAAGACAGGAAATATACTCCAATGCGACGATATCCAAATCGTGGGAAGGAACTCCGAACAGCATGAGTCTAAATGTTTCGCGCCGTCAGAATCTCATTAACGGAAATATCTCGGAGGTCCTTCCGTCGATCAGTTTCAATCACAGCCAGAGTTATCCGTTCCGTTTCGGTAAAAAGTCGTACGAAGATCCTTCGGCGCTCTCATGGCATGAAATGATCGGTGTAAGTTACAGCGCAAATTTATCAAACAGCCGGTCAAAGACTAAAGAGAGTGTTAGAGGAGTAAGAGTTTCCATTGATGGGATCGATACAACTACAACCGTGGATGAATTTGCTGCCTCGCGGAATCAGCGGTTAACACAAGGACTAAGCTTCAACATCGCCCCCAAGATCGGATATGTTACCGTTGCGCCCTATCTAAGTTACCGCGACGAACGGTCTGTAAACTACAAGGATGATCCTGATACTTCGGGCGGTGCTGTTGTATTCCGGCACAGCAGTGCGTGGTATCGGTATGGCGCTGTCACAGCCGGCATTTCAGCCAGTACAAAGCTCTACGGAATACTCCAGCCGAACATGCTCGGTGTTCAGGCATTCCGTCATACGCTGACGCCGACACTCTCGCTTTCCTATTCCCAGCAGGTTGTTGGTGAAAGTCCCGCTCCGAAGCAGATGGTGATGAATTTTGGTGTGGGAAATAACTTTGAGATGAAGCTGCAGCCGGCGTCTGAGGGTGAGGAGCCTAAAAAGATCCAACTCCTGAATCTGAGTGCGGGTCTTTCCTATAATTTTTCCGCGGATAGCCTCAATTTTTCTCCGATCGGTATTAGTTACAGGACAAACATAGGCAATGCCTTTGATATCGCCGGTGGTGCGGGTTTCGATCTGTATAAACTGGAACAGCGCTCGCCTAATAATTACCAGCGGGTGAACCGGTTTCTTCTCACCGAGGAGGGAAGACTGGCAAGGATGACGAATTTTTCAGTCAGTCTCTCGACTATGCTTTCAGGAGAAAGCAGTTCCGAAAAAGATACGACCGAGTCCGAGGAAGAGCAAAACGTATCTAATATGTGGTACGGAAAAGAGGAAGAGCTGGATTTCAGCATTCCGTGGCGGTTACAGTTGTCATGGGATTATTCGGAAAATAAGGCGCCTCCAAAATCCCGGTCGTCGAGTATGAGAGGGAGTGCGGAAATCAGTCTGACAAAGAACTGGAAAGTATCACTGAGCGGTGGATACGACATCATGAATCGTGAATTACTCATTCCCCAGATAGTTATCAGTCGTGATCTTCATTGCTGGATTATGAATTTTTCCTGGGTTCCGATAGGACAATGGAGGCATTATCAGTTTCAGATACGCCTGAAAGCTCCTCAGTTACAGGATATAAAGATTACAAAGCAGGGGAGTTCCCGCGGTATTTACTGATGCGGGAAAACACAGCATGTGTGGGGCGGGGAATGAGTGCGCCGCCGGTCAGGCAGACGCTTTCCGCTCTTTCGTGACGTAGGTCGGATCTTTCTTTTGCTGTATAGTATCTTTCGTGATGATACAGCGCGACACGTTTTGCCGAGAGGGGAGGTGATACATGATGTCGAGCATCGTCTCTTCCATGATCGATCGGAGGGCTCGTGCCCCGGTTCGCCGTTCAAGCGCTTTAGTGACTATAACGTCAAGCGCCTCATGTTCAAATTCCAGTTCTACATTTTCCAGACGGAAAAGCTTCTGATACTGTCTTACAAGTGCGTTCTTCGGTTGTGTGAGTATGCTGAGCAGTGCCCGTTCATCCAGTGAATGCAGGGATGCGATCACATGGAGCCGGCCGATGAATTCGGGGATAAGTCCGAATTTCAGGAGATCATCAGGTTCGACCAGCGGAAGGAATTCATCCGCAATAACGTCTCTTTTGCCTCTGATGTTGGCGCCGAAGCCGATGGGATTCTGACTCACGCGGCGGGCTACGATTTTTTCCAATCCTTCGAAAGCACCCCCGCATACGAAAAGAATATTCTTAGTATTAATGTTAATGAGACTTTGTTCCGGATGTTTACGGCCGCCTTTGGGAGGAACACCGGCCATCGTCCCTTCAAGAATTTTGAGCAGAGCCTGCTGAACTCCTTCTCCTGAAACATCCCGCGTTATGGATGTGCTGTCGCTTTTCCGTGCAATTTTGTCAATCTCATCGATATAGACAATCCCCCGCTCGGCTCGCTCAACATTATAATCGGAACTCTGGAGGAGATGAACAAGCACTGTCTCGACATCGTCACCGACGTAACCCGCTTCCGTCAGTGTAGTCGCATCCGCGATGGCAAATGGTACTTCAAGGATTCTGGCAAGCGTTTGTGCTAAAAGGGTTTTGCCTGTTCCGGTAGGACCGAGGAGGAGAATGTTGCTCTTTTCGATTTCGACGTCGTCGGCAGTGTTGAAATTCGTTTTCGAGTCTATCCGCTTGTAGTGATTATAAACGGCTACGGCCAGCGCTTTTTTCGCATGTTCCTGACCGATGACATAGTCATCGAGTGAATTCTTGATTTCAACCGGAGTGGGTAAATTCCTTGTTCCGCCCCGCTTCCCTGTGATCGCAGCGAGGTTGCTCCGCAGAATATCGACGGAACTTGCCACGCAGGCATCGCAGATGTACGCCTGTGGTCCGGCTATTATACTCTGAACCTGATCTGCCGTTCTCCCGCAAAAGGAGCATCGGATGCTGTCTTCACTCTTCGGTTTTTGGGGCATATACTTACTTGTCCTTCTTTTCTACTTTTGCTTTCTTGACGAGTATATTATCGATCAAACCGTACGTCTTTGCTTCCTCGGCCGACATATAGTAATCGCGATCGGTGTCTTTTTCCACCAGGTTGACAGGCCGGTTGCAATGATGGGCGATGATTTCGTTTATGCGTTTCTTCATCCGGAGAATCTCTTCCGCCTGGATACTTATGTCGGTCGCCGTTCCCTGCACACCGCCCCACGGCTGGTGGATCATTATACGTGAATTTGGGAGCGTGGTTCGCTTTCCCTTTGTTCCGCCGGCGAGCAGAACTGCAGCCATGCTTGCCGCCATACCGATGCAGATTGTTGAAATATCGGGTCGTATGTACTGCATCGTGTCATAGATCGCCAGACCGGCAGAAACCGATCCGCCCGGACTGTTGATATAGAGATTGATGTTCTTTTCAGGATCTTCAGATTCCAAAAAGAGAAGCTGTGCGATAACAAGACTTGCAATACCGTCGTCGATCGGCGTGCCGATGAAAACAATGCGTTCTTTCAGGAGGCGCGAAAAGATGTCATACGCGCGCTCGCCCCTGCCCGTTTGCTCAACGACGATTGGAACTAATTGGTTGTGTAATTCATTTTTATTCATATCCTTCTTATATCCTCACATAGTGATCCGGTTGTGTAATTTCAGATGTTGAAATCTTCGGTGTGCTTTTCAGTTATTTTTGAATTCTGTCTGAGGAATAACATAAGCTTCTCCGATAGAATCCGTTCCTGAACAGATTTGGAGTTTTTATAAAATTCTATGAGACGGTCTTTTTCGATATTGTACTTCACCGATTCAGTTTCTGCCAAGGATGCGAGGTCGGTTTCTTCGACAGCAATTCCTTCCGTCTTTAGGATTTTTTCTCTGATAAGGAACCAGCGTGCCTGAAAGAGGGCGTAGCTTTTATTATTCTCGCGGTATTCCTCTTCGTTGAAATCAGGCGGTAGTTTTTTCTCGGGGTAACGGTTTTTGAGGT
>CAYGXH010000291.1:0-4456 GCA_964353675.1 uncultured Chlorobiaceae bacterium | reverse complement strand
GTCAACGGGCTTCAATGAAATATACGCAAGGAACCACCCGCCGATGACGGAGAGTGCGAGTGCGATAGGTACAAGAATCAGGAATATCGAAAAGAGGTTGTCGAGCACCTCCCGAAGTTCTGCAAGCGGATAAGCCGCATAAATCTGCATGTTAAGGGTGGAAGTGGAAGCGACCCGCAGATTCTCTCCGCGTTCATTCTGTACGGTACTCATACGGATCTCATTGAGCGGCGCTTCGCTGATCATAAGACTCTCTTCCCCGACGGTAAATGTCCGGAATATAATCGTGCCTTTCTTGTCTGTTACTTCGATCAGAGTCTTCTTGGGATTGACAAGCGCATGTTCATAAATCTGACTCCAGATTTCGTTGTCTGCCGCTGCAATCTCCGCGCTATCCTTCTCAATAGTTGAGAGCGTGTCCTTGGAGGATTTAACATTTTTCCTTACCGTAAATCTCTTACTCGGCTTTACCTTGGATGCTTTTGGCTCAATGAAGGTCTTCACCCATCTGACTTCGTTACTCAGCGAAAGATCAAGGTTTTCCGACAGTTTCTGGCGGGTGTACGTGTACGAAAATATTCCGAAAGCGATGAGCGTTGTGAGAAGGACGAGCGAGTACCACCCGGTCAGGATGACTCGTATCGATTTGAAAAAACGGAACATGCTATTCTCCCTTCAATATATAACCAACACCCCGCACAGTGTGGAGCAGTTTTTTCTCAAATCCATCATCAATTTTAATGCGAAGGTGATTAATATAGACATCGATTACGTTCGTCCCGGTATCGAAGTTGTAATTCCATATATGTTCGGAGATGAGAGTTCGTGTGAGGACACGATTGACGTTCTTCATGAAATATTCGAGAAGCGCGTATTCCCTCCTTGTCAGCTCAATAACCTTATCAGCACGTGTAGCTCTGTGAGCAACCATATCCAGCTTCAGATCGGCGACGGTAAGAGTTGCCGATTTCTCCGCACCACCGCGTCTGAAAATAGACCGGATACGTGCCAGTAATTCTGCAAACGAGAATGGTTTCGTCAGGTAGTCATCGGCTCCGCTGTCCAATCCTTCAACTTTATCCTCTATGGCGCTCTTCGCGGTAAGCATCAGAACGGGAGTATGTATACCTGCCGCCCGCATTTCCCTGAGGATGGTGATTCCGTCCTTCTGTGGAAGGAGTATATCGAGAAGAATTAAATCGTAATCGCTGGAGGAAACGCGCCGGAGGGCAGTTTCACCGTCCGAGACAACATCCACGCTGTAATGCTCTTCTTCAAGTCCCTGCTGGAGAAATTTCGCAACCTTTTTTTCGTCTTCTACAACTAAAATCTTCATGGCAAAAGCCGTTATCACAATCCAAGAAAATAGAACACAATCCAAAGTTACTAAAATATATTTAATACATTTTATGTTAACTTCCAAAAAACGGTACTTTCACTTCAGGCGAACTTTTTGTATATTAAAACCATGAAATTTCGATTATTTATCATTCTTCTGCTTATCCTCCCCCTCTCGGGCTGTCTTCAACGGATCGCGGTGAATTCCCTCGGCAGTCTCCTCGATGACGGATTTACTGTGCTTAATGAAGAGTCGGATCTTAAAATTGCCGAGACGAGCATTGCTTCGAATCTAAAACTCCTCGAGACGATTCTGCACAGCGAGCCTCAGAATGGTCACTATCTTCTCCTTGCATGCATGGGATATTCAAGTTACACACTGGGATTCGTCGAAGATGAAGATCCTCAACGAGCTTCCCTACTCTACCGGCGCGGGATGAATTATGGTATGCAAATTCTCAACCAGAATCCGCAATTTGCGCAGTCCTTAAAAAAGGGACCCGAGGAGTTTCAAGCTGCGCTCATGACGCTTGACCGTGATTATGTCCCTGCAATCTTCTGGACTGCAATCGGATGGGGAAGCTACATCAGCCTCAACCTTACCGATCCTGATGCCATTGCCGATTTACCGCGGGTTGAAGCGATGATGAAATACGTCGTCGCAACCGATTCCGCATACCACTACGGCGGCGCATATTTTTTCCTGGGTACAATCTATGGAAGCCGTCCTCAGCTGCTCGGCGGCGATACTCTGCAGTCGAGACGATACTTTGAAAGCAGTTTTGCGCTGAGCGGTGAAAACTTCCTGCTTCCCTACGTGTACTATGCCCGGACATATGCCGTGCAGACGCAAAACCGCGAGCTTTTTGAAAAATCTCTCTCCTTCGTCGACTCTGCCTCAATTGATGTTTTTCCCCAGACACGACTCGTGAACGCTATTGCAAAGAAGAAAGCGGCTCTCCTTCGTAACAGGGTTGACGAATTATTCTAACAATCCAATCCGGAGTTCCAAAGTGAAACAATTATCCTTAATAATCCTCATGGCTGTTCTGTTCATGCAGACAGTACGTACGCATGCTCAGGAATATATCATAAAATTCGCCACCGTCGCTCCCGAAGGGAGCACGTGGATGAAAGTCATGAGGGAATACGATCAGGCCATACGCAAAGAGAGCAACGGTAAACTCGGTTTCAAAATTTATCCCGGTATGGTTCAGGGAGATGAAAAAGATGTTCTCAGAAAGATCAAACTGGGACAACTTCACAGCGCCGGCATAACAGGTGTTGGAATGACTTCCATCGCTCCGAAGGTTCGGATACTTGACTCGCCATTCCTCTTCCGCAACTACGACGAAGTAGATCTCATATACCGTACATACGGGGACGAATTCAACAAAGCTATCGAAGAGGGTGGATTCGTGAACCTGGGCTGGGCTGAGGTGGGTTTTGTCTACGTCTTCACAAAAGTTGCTGTCAAAACAACCGATGATCTTAAACACATCAAGTTCTGGATGTGGGAAGGGGATCCGATCGCAGAAGCGGCATTCAAGGCAATGAACGTGCAGCCAATTCCACTCACGATACATGAAGTGCTCACGTCGCTCCAAACCGGACTCATCGAAGGAGTTTACTCGCCTCCGCTTGCATTAATTGCGCTTCAATGGTTCTCCCGCGTTAAATACATGCTTAAAACGTCTCTCGCAAATTCTATGGGAGCGGCCGTTATTTCAAGAAAAAAATTTGATGAGATGCCGCAAGACCTTCAGGAAATCCTCACGCGAAACGGAAGGATCTACATGCAGAAGCTCACTCAACTCAGCCGGCAGGATAATGAAAAAGCGATTGAAACACTTAAAAAGAACGGTATTATTATTATCGATCCCCCGCCGCTGACAGCCCAGGAATCATACGAAGCAATCGGGGAAAAAGCGCGACGCTCACTCGTGGGAAAATTATTTTCGGATGAACTTGTCAACCGGGTAGAAAAAACGATCGAATATTACCGAAAAGAACATAACAAATTTTCCAAATGAAGCTTCTCAGAAGAATAAGCTCCGCACTTATACTCCTCGAGCAATCCTGCGTCGTTGTTCTGCTCAGCGTCATGGTCATCCTCGCTTTTTTACAGGTGATACTGCGGAACTTTTTCTCCACCGGATTTATCTGGGGAGATACTCTTCTCCGGCATCTCGTCCTCTGGCTGGGATTCTTGGGAGCAGCAATAGCCGCCGAAAGCGGAAAACATATCAGCATCGACATCATCGGGAGACTTGTTCCACCGCGAATCGCGACTCTGATACGTATTATCACCAACCTCTTTGCAATGGTTGTCTCGTTCTATCTTGCGAAGGCCGGCTGGACTTTTTTGCAATCCGAGAGAGAGACCGGGGATATCCTTATAACAATTGCTGAGCAACCTCTTCCCGCGTGGTGGTTTGAGATCATAATTCCCGCAGGTTTTGGTCTGCTTTCGTTCCACTTCCTCATCCGGACACTTGAATATTTAGGGACTTCGCTACGCCCCACACATAACAATCCGAGCGGAGAAGGAAGCTAAGGGATTGCCGATGGAAACAATCCTCTACGTACTAGGTCTTATCATAATTGCCCTCCTCGGATCACCGCTTTATTCTGTTTTCGGAGCCGTTGCGCTCATAGCATTCATGTCTGCTGGAATCGATACATCCGCGATAATGGTTGAGCTGTACCGCCTCGCCAGTCAGCCGGTGCTCCTTGCAATCCCGCTCTTCACATTTGCGGGGTACCTCCTCGCGGAGAGTAAAACACCGCAAAGACTTGTCCGGCTCTCACAGGCGCTATTCGGATGGATGAGAGGCGGACTTGCCATCGTTGTACTTCTCACTTGTGCAATTTTCACGGCATTTACAGGCGCATCGGGTGTGACAATTGTTGCACTCGGCGGTTTACTCTATCCCATATTGATAAAGGAACACTATTCTGAAAAATTTTCTCTCGGTCTGCTGACAACTTCAGGAAGCCTCGGATTACTTTTTCCGCCAAGTTTGCCGTTAATACTCTACTCGATGGTTGCATATAACGCACAGGTATCAGGCGGCGGTGCATCAAACGTTACCATCGACAAACTTTTCGTGGCTGG
>CAYGXH010000290.1:0-4468 GCA_964353675.1 uncultured Chlorobiaceae bacterium | reverse complement strand
GTTCAGGCTGATTCCTACAGCATTAAAACGATTCGCGACGAACTGAAGAGTAAGCAAGTTGAAGAAATTACGTTCGATCTCGAACAGATCGAAAAGGGCGGATATGAGCACTTCATGCTGAAGGAAATCTACGAACAGCCCGAATCGATCCGGAATGCTCTACGCGGGCGTCTCCTTGTGGATGAGGGTAAAGTGAAGCTTGGAGGATTGGAACCTGCTCTCGACAAGCTGCTGCAAGCGCATCGGTTACTGATCACCGCATGCGGAACCTCATGGCATGCCGCACTGGTCGGTAAGCACATGTTTGAGCAGCTGGCGCGCATTCCGGTCGAAGTGGATTATGCGTCCGAATTTCGTTACCGGAATCCCATCATCCATTCTGACGATGTTCTTTTTGTGATAAGTCAGAGCGGTGAAACCGCCGATACTCTCGCGGCGCTCCGGGAGGCAAAGAAGAATTCCGCAACCGTATTCGGTATTGTGAACGTCGTCGGCAGTTCGATAGCCCGTGAGACCGATGCAGGCGTCTACATCCATGCGGGCCCCGAAATAGGGGTTGCTTCGACGAAGGCATTTACATCGCAACTCGCGGTTCTTTCCCTAATTGCACTCTTTATCGGACGACACCGCGGTTTACCTGATGAGCAGGCTAAACAACTAGTTGACGATCTTGCTGCAATTCCATCAAAAATCCAGCGCGTACTCAACCGAGCTGACGAAATTAAGAAAATAGCGCTTGAATTTAAGGATGCAAAGAATTTTCTCTATCTGGGTCGTGGAAGTAATTTCCCAACTGCCCTCGAAGGTGCGCTCAAACTGAAAGAAATATCATACATTCATGCAGAAGGATATCCGGCCGCGGAAATGAAGCATGGACCTATAGCTCTGATCGATAAGAATATGCCGGTTGTTTTCATCGTTCCGAAAGACCCGATTTACGAAAAGATTTCGAGCAACATGCAGGAGGTTAAGGCAAGAAAGGGGAGGATAATAGCCGTTGCAAATGAGGATGATGATGAGATTGATCAGATCGCAGAATTTGTCATACGGGTTCCCCGTACTTACGGCTACTTCGGGCCCGTCGTGAACGTCATACCGCTGCAGCTCCTCGCGTATTATATTGCTGTTGCACGGGGCTGTAACGTGGATCAGCCCAGGAATCTCGCGAAAAGTGTAACAGTAGAATAGATTTTTGTTTTTCCGCTGAAATTTCCTATCTTTTACACCATCATTGTAATCGTTCATTAAAAGGAGAGTTTCATGATACGCGATTCGCGATTTCGTCCCTTGGATTGGGCACTCATATTGGGGGCGTCAAGCGGCTTCGGCGGCGCTACTGCAGTCGAACTTGCGAAAAAAGGGATGAATATTTTTGGCATACACCTCGATCGCCAGACAACGATGCCGGCCGTACATCAGATCATGAAGGAAATCAAGCATGCAGGAAGTAAATGTGTATTCTATAATATCAATGCTGCAGATGCAATCAAGCGCAACGAAACGCTCGATGAAATTCAGGAACGGTTTTCATCGGAACCCGGGAGTATAATAAAGGTCGTTCTACATTCTCTTGCGTTCGGTACCCTGAAGCCCTTCGTTACGAAGAAGCACGAGGAAGAGATTACTCAAGCTCAGATGGAAATGACTCTCGACGTAATGGCACACAGTCTTGTATATTGGACTCAGGGCATTCTTGTGCGCAACCTCATGCATAACGGAGGACGCATTTTTGCAATGACGAGTTCCGGCGCTCACACTGTTATTCCGAGCTATGGCGCGGTTTCGGCAGCGAAGGCGGCAATGGAATCCCACGTACGACAGCTTGCAATGGAGCTCGCACCCATGGGAATAACAATAAATGCCATACTCGCCGGAGTAACGGATACACCCGCCCTGCGAAAAATACCCGGATACGGGAGTATGATCAATGTTGCCAAGATAAAAAATCCGTTTCACCGACTGACTACACCGGAAGATGTGGCGAAAGCAATTGCGCTCCTCTCGCACGATGACGCATATTTCATAACCGGCAACATCATTGGGGTGGATGGCGGCGAAGATAAAGTTGGATATGTAAGTCTGAAAAATATTGCTCATTCTGAATAATATCTCAATTGCCCCCGGCTTAAGTCGGGGGCAATTGAGAATGATCTCAAAATATAATTCCATACGAGTATTTATATGATTGATTTTGAATTTTCTGATGAACAGAAAATGCTTCGACAGATGGTACGTGAATTCACTACGAACGAAATTAAACCCCGTGCTTCAAAAATAGATGAAGATGAGAAAATACCTCCTGATATCATTTCAAAGATCAAGGAGCTTGGTCTGCTCGGGACTGTCTTTCCCATAGAGTACGGTGGAGGAGGATTCGGAGAAGTCGGTTACTGTATCGCACAGGAGGAGATTGCACGCGGATGCCTCTCAACGGCAACATTCATCGGAGCACACCAGTCGATCGGGGCAAACGCGATTTATATTGGTGGGAGCGAAGAACTCAAAAAGAAATACCTTGTACCGCTGGCTGAAGGAAAAATGATCGGTGCGTTCGCTTTGACAGAGACGATGGCAGGCTCAGATTCCTTCAACTTAAAAACGAGGGCCCGCCGGGATGGGGACTACTGGGTCATCAGCGGTGAAAAAATATGGATCACAAATGGTCCCATAGCAGACGTTGTTTCTCTCTTCGCCCGGACTGATCGCGGTATCACCGGATTTGCAGTCGAAACAAAATCACCCGGTTTCAAAACAGGCGCCCACGAGAAGAAGATGGGACTGCGGGGAAGTTTAACATCCGCATTGGTACTCGATAATGTCCGTGTACCGAAGGAAAATATGATAGGTGATGACGGCAGGGGTTTTCTTGTAGCGATGAAAACCCTCGATGCCGGCCGGCTCGGACTCGGTGCATGCTGCGTCGGTTTGTCAAAGGAACTGATGGAAGCATCGGCAAAGTTTGCCAAAGAACGAAAGCAGTTTGACGTGCCGATAGCGCAGTTCCAAGCAATCCAGTTTATGCTTGCGGATATGGCAATGTTAATCTATGCGATGGATTCGATCGTATACCGGACTGCAGCCGCCTACGATAAGGGGGAATCGGTCTCCCGGTTCTCAGCTGTGGTGAAGCTTTTCTGCTCTGAATCACTGGATAAAATTGTGGACATGGCTGTGCAGGTGCATGGCGGTATGGGATACTCCCGTGAATTACCGATAGAAAGAAATTACCGGGATTCCAGAATTAACCGTATCTTCGAAGGGACGAGCGAAATTCAGAGGTTAATTATCTCCCGTGAAGTTTTGAAGAGGAACGGAAAGTTCTGACATTCGTTGATTTTTCCTGATGAGTTTCATATATTTATCATCGGCGGATTGGAGTCACGCATTGACTTCTCGACTCCCCTTCATATCTAATCAGAAGCAGCAATGAGCGAAAGGGTAAGACCATGACATCCAAAATGAAAAAGAAAACCGCGGCTAAGCAGCCTGTGAAGAAAATCGAACCAAAGGGATTTTCCATTGTTGAACTGGCGCGGGAACTAAACTCCTTCAACGTGGACAATTATTGGGACCTGGGCAAGTTCCTGGTCGACAAAGTCATGTCCACTGCCCGCAAGCAGGGCATGTTTGAAGATCAGGTGCTGAAACTGATCTCCTCACAACCGGGCATCAAGTTTCCATTTTCGGTATTGAAACAATGCCAGCAGTACTATTCCTACTATCCTGATGTAAAGAAAAGGACCCTTCCCGAAGTATTTTACTTTGATCTGGCGACGAAGGTCGATGAATCCAGACGCAGGGATCAATATGAAAAAATGGCGGTTGACTACAAATGGACAATTTCAGACCTGCGGAAAAAGATACATGATGATGACACGGCGCGCAGAATCGATGAGAGAACGAAATACGGATTTGACCTCCGTGAGCGTAATGTCTGGACATTCGATACACCCGATCCCCGCTTTGGTAAATCAAATTTCAAAGGGAGACTACCGGGTCAGATTCTCGCGAATGCCCTTCACTATTACACAAAACCGAATGATTACATCGTCGATCCCTTTGCGGGGAGTGGAACTCTCGGTGATATCATCGAAACAGTCCCGCACTTCCGCGACAGAAAGTACAAGCTCTACGATTCCAATCCTATCGAAGAACGCATATCACGCAACAATGTCCTTCTTACAGGCATTCCTGAGCAGTCGGGGAACGTTGATTACCTCTTTCTTGATCCGCCGCCGGAATTTTCTCAGAGGGACAGCAGTTCCGATTTCGAAGTGAGTGTCGAGGCTTCGAGGGCCGATTTCATCCTGAAGTTCAAGGGAATCATCAGAGAATGCGCCCGCGTACTGAAGCCGGGCGGACGGGTTTCCATCATCATGGAAGCGGCATTTGCAGGGAAGGAGTTCATCGATTTCCCGAGCGAGGTAACTGCCCTCTTCAAAGAAATCGGATTTCATCATGCAGGAAA
>CAYGXH010000289.1:0-4485 GCA_964353675.1 uncultured Chlorobiaceae bacterium | reverse complement strand
GACGGCAAAACCGGAACACATATACATGGAAGGGGAAAGTCATGAAACTACAGCATGTTATAGAGTCTCAACAGTTCACGTTGCCGATGCTCGTCGATCTTTTCAACCTCGCCGATCAGATGGAACATGTCCTCAGACGCGGTGGTACCATGGATTACCACAGCAAGATCATGGCATCGCTCTTTTATGAACATTCAACCCGGACCCGTTTTTCCTTCGAATCGGCAATGCTCCGTCTTGGGGGTCAGATTCTTTCCACAGAGAGGGCAAATACATTTTCATCGGTTGCCGCCGGCGAAACCCTCGAAGATACCATTCGTGTCGTCGGTAACTACGCCGACGTTATTGTTCTCCGGCACAATGAAATTGGCGGAGCGGTGCGCGCAGCCGCGGTGTCGAACGTTCCGGTGATCAATGCGGGCGATGGCAAAGGCGGGCAACATCCGACGCAGGCGCTTCTTGACCTGTACACGATCTACAAAGGTGTTAAAACGATCGAAGGCGTTAAGGTCGCGCTCGTGGGTAACCTCACGGAAGGTCGAACAGTGCGATCGCTGGCATATCTCCTCGGTAAATTCGAACGGGTGAAGCTGTACTTCGTCGCCCCGTCGTCGTTTCAGATCAAGCAGGATATCCTCGACTACCTTTCGAAGCACAACGTCTGGTTTGTGCTCGAGAGTGATTTGAAGAAGGTCCTTCCCGAGGTTGATGTTGTGTACAGCACACGCATCGAGCCGGAACTCCTCACACAGCGGGGCGAGAGGCTCGAAACCATATCTCATTACTTCATAGATGATAATTTTCTGAGGCTGCTGCCTCAGCACGCCCTCATCATGCACCCCCTTCCCAGATTGCTTGAAATCTCTCCGTCGGTGGATACTGACCAGCGTGCGGCATACTTCACTCAGACGCACAACGGAGTACTGGTACGCATGGCGCTTCTCGTATCGGTACTTGGCTGATTCACCTTGTAGTTGTATTCACGCCTTCTGGCGGCGAGGTTCTTCCACAAGTACAGCGATTAATATCATTCCAAGGACGGAAAGAATAATTCCGATCAGAAAAAGTGTCGTGTAACCGAAGTATTCTGCAATCCAGCCGCCGATGATTCCGACGAAGTAGAGTGGTGCAAGAAAACTGTTCATGAGACCGACGTACATCGACCGCTGATTAGCCGGACTATATTCGAGGACGAGGTTTTGCCGTGTCATGAGTTCCGATCCCAAGTTCATTCCGAGGAAAAGGAAGATGAATTTATAGTAAAAAAGGTTCGGTGCCAAGAGTGCCATTGTACTTGCGGCCAGCATTCCGCCGGCGGCCGCAAGGAGGGCCGCTTTGTTTCCATGTCGATCTGCGAGGTATCCGTTAATGACCGCGCCCAACCCCTGTCCGATAATCATGATAAGTGTGAACTCTCCGACAATACCTTCATCTGCGCGGTAGGTGTTCAGCCCGTAGATGGTAAAGAATCCGAGGGGTATGGTCGCCAGCGTGCATACACTTGTTGCAGCGATAAATCTTCGTAATTTTCTGTTAGCCCGAAATACTATTTTCAGTTGAAGAAAAAAATCGGGGAAGGATAGCGGTGCTGCTGCCGGACTGGGTGATTCTTCAATAAGGAGGAATTGGAGGAGGATGGATGTATACTGCAAAATGAAAGTGCTGAGGAATATCAGCGCAAAATTGAGAGGGAAGGGAAATTGTGTGAGCATCCATGTGAGCGCGAATGCCGCGAGAAACGAACCAATGCTCGCGATAAACGTCCGTATCCCCGATAACCTGCCCCTGAGTCCGACCGGTGTCAGCTTCGCATACATATCATACCAGATGGGAGTTGCCACGCCCGTGCACACCTGGTACAAAAATATGAAGAAGAAGAAAAGCACGAGCGCAAAATGCGGATGGCCGCTTCCGGAGAAAAGAAGTACAAAGATTATACACGGGAGAACCATCCGCTGGATAAAACCGAGGCGGATTGCACCGGGTTTTTTCCACTGCTGGTGAAGCGCGTAGCGGGAAGCAAAGATTTGAGGAAGGAATAAGCCGAACCATATGAGGATGCTGAGGAGACCGACGGCAATGCTGTTCCCGCCCAGCCGGCGGACGAGTGCGGGCAGGACGGTGGAGGATGATATCAGGGAAGACCCCATTATGAACAGCGCACCCTCCGATGCGTTGATAATGAAGTTCCTGGTGTCGTATTTCCCTGATCTTTCAATCATCTTCTTTTCCTATTGAAGGACTTAAATATACCGAATGATTTTCTCTCATTCCACCAGTTCCCGCATTATTGACTTTCGGAGTGGGAAGCGGTATATTTGTGTACGTAAAAGTAAAATGAAGAAAATATAACACCGCGTGAACGATAAAAAGATTATATTAGTGCTGGAAGATGAATTGGAGTTCCTACAAACACTTGGGGCACTCCTCCGGGATCAGGGGTACGAAGTGGAGGAGGTGACCACAGGTGAAGAAGGACTTCGAAGGTTGCAGAGGAAAAAACCCGACCTGATAATTGCCGATATTCGATTACCAGGGATCGATGGATTCGACTTCTTCTACGAGATACAGAAGAGCGGGGTATATCGTTCAATACCGTTCGTGTACCTCACCGCGTTTAATAATATTGCAGCCGCAAAAAAAGCGAAAGATGAAGGCGCTGCCGATTATATCACAAAACCATTCGAATTAGATTATCTGATCACCCGCGTTCAGGAATTATTGCCACCTTAGATGTGACGATCATCACAATTCTTTTCTGCAATTTCAGTTAGATTGTGAATAAAAGGTTTTCTTCCATGAGCGACAGCAATTCGTTAAAAAAAATTCTTACATGGGCTGGTATTATCGCGGCAATTTCCATTCCCGTTTTTCTGATACTGAAGAAAAAGAGACCGGATGAAGATGAATCGGAGCGGGATTTTGAGTCGGATATTTTCTCAAGAGATTTGAAATAACAAAACTTTACCCGCCTCCGCACCGGCAGGTATGATCAGAACCGTATCGAGCCCTTGTCATTTGTCCGCCAGTTCCAGGATGTGTGTTTTTCACAATTCCCGGGTAGGTATTTTTTATTGAAGATTTCCTCCTCCTGATCAGGGCAGTACTGTGTCGCCAGCTGCTTTGTTTCGCTGCAAATCATTCTGTGCTCAATACCGTCAGGCTCACGGAAATAACCTAGCGGTAATCCTATAGCTTCATCCTCGGATACATATTTCATGAAACGTCCCCAGATGGGCGCTGCCGCTCTTCCCCCCTGTCCGTCTGCAGATGTGAAATGTACGGATTTATTGTCGAATCCGACCCATACACCTGCAGTGATTTCCGGTGTAAACCCGATGAACCAGGCATCCGCATACTCCTGCGTTGTTCCCGTTTTCCCTGCCGCAGGCCGCAGAAAATAGTTCCTCACGCGCGCACCCGAGCCGCCGTCGACTGTCCCCCGCAGAAGATCGGTCATGATGTATGAGGTTTCCTTGCTGAGAACTTCACGTTTCGTTGGCTGGTTCTCTTCAATAACGTTCCCATCCTTGTCCTCGATCCGGAGGATTGACATCGGCGCAACGTATACACCTTCATTGGGAAAGATACCGAATGCAGAGGTTATTTCGAGGGGTTGCACCTCGCCGGTACCGATTGCGAGTGATTCGTATGGAGGGAGATCCGAATGTATCCCCATACGTTTTGCATATTGAATCACAGTTGTAACCGGTGCGATTTCCATTATTGCACGGATGGCAACGAGGTTGATCGATTGTTTGATTGCCTCTCTGATTGTACATAGCCCGCCGAACAGTCCGTCGAAGTTGCCCGGCGTCCATCGCTTGCCATCTGCCATTACGAGGGTGACCGGCTGGTTTAGAATTTCATAGCACGGTGGGTAGCCGTTATCAATTGCCACTGTGTAAACGAAAGGTTTAAATGCAGATCCCGGCTGCCGGGTTATCTGTGTCACGTGGTTCAATCCATACTTAAACGTTTTAAATTCAGATCCCCCGACCATCGCTAAGATATTACCGTTCTCATGACTGAGTGCAACGAAACCGACCTCAATCTGTGAAGCGGTTTTTTTCACGGAGTCGGCGAACGCCGGCTTTTTCTTCAGACTGCGCGAAATACTGTCCCGCTCTGCATCGGAATCTGCGCCGCGGTACGCATCGGAGGTACGGATCGCCATCGAAGTTGCCAGCCGTAATTCTTCCTTGTGCTGTTTCCAGTTCCACGACGTGTTGAAGGCAGGCTGGTATTCTGCGAGGTGCTCTTCAACCGCACGATTGGCATGCTTCTGCATCCGGCTGTCTAGTGTCGTATACACCGACAGCCCGTCCCTATAGATGTCAAATCCGTACACTTCGGCCTTCAGTAGGAGCTCCTGGCGGATCATTTCAACGAAATGGGGCGCGATTCCAGCGTGCATCCCTTCGTCGAGAGGAATAATTGCGATAGGTTCTTTCTTTATCTGCTCCTCCTCCTGAGCCGCCTAAT
>CAYGXH010000288.1:0-4487 GCA_964353675.1 uncultured Chlorobiaceae bacterium | reverse complement strand
AAATCCGAGATCGGCGCTCCTTGCACGATTGAGCGGTGCACCGATGCGGATTGGAAAAGATGTACCCGGGCGCGGCAGATGGTACACACATCGGATCAGAGATGATGGGAATCCCAAAACAGCGATAGAATTTCACTACGAGTATCTTAAGCCGCTACATGTTAACACAAGATTCTGGCAAACGGAAATCTTTCTAAAGGAAGAAGAACGAATCTCGGCGAAGGATCTACTCGCAGGATATGGATTTGATACAAAACTCCCGATCATCGGACTGCACCCCGGCGCAACATGGCCGTCCAAGATGTGGCCAGCCAGGCATTTTGCAATGCTGGCAAACCGTCTTGCAAAAGATTTCCGTTTACAAGTGGTTTTCACGCGCGGCCCCGATGAGGATATTCTTTTTACCGAAATTAAAAAAATAATTCACCCCTTTGTAAAAGTATTGGAAGTTTTACCGCTCCGCTCCCTCTCTGCAGTGTTATCGCAATTCACCGTTTATATTTCAAACGACTGCGGGCCGATGCATATTTCTGTTGCGGTAGGAACGAAAACCATCGGCATCTTCGGTCCGGGGCAGGAAGAAATTTGGTTCCCTTACAAACCACCATACTATCCGGCGGATCGCGGTCATCTGGCGTTAAGAAAAAATGTCCCATGCCATCCGTGTCACCTCAATTTGTGCAACCGACCTAATGCAGAATATATGGAGTGCATGAATCTCCTCCGGGTTGAAGAGGTACTTGAAGAAGTATGTAAAATTCTCTGATGCTAGTGAGTACTTTCCTTTGGAAATTGTAGTTTTTTTAGCGATATTTGTTCACTTTCTGCACGAAATTCATAATTGGAGAATCCCATGACAACCATTACCGACATATTTGCACGAGAAATTCTTGATTCACGAGGCAATCCGACAATCGAAGTCGACGTCGTTCTCGAGTCCGGCGTTACCGGTAGGGCGGCAGTCCCCAGCGGCGCTTCGACCGGTGAACGAGAAGCTGTAGAGCTGCGCGATGGTGATAAGAAAAGATACAACGGCAAGGGTGTTCAAAAAGCCGTGAGCAACGTCAACGATATTATTGCCGACGAGGTAATCGGATTCGACGCTACTGATCAGGTAGGCATCGACAAGCTTATGATCGACCTTGACGGTACCTCGAACAAGAAGAAGCTCGGCGCAAACGCAATACTCGGCGTTTCACTGGCCGTTGCAAGGGCTGCTGCGAACTTTTTCGATCTTCCCTTTTACCGTTACCTCGGCGGGACGAATGCAAAGGTTCTGCCGGTTCCTATGATGAATATCCTCAACGGCGGAAAACACGCCGATAATAACGTGGATCTCCAGGAGTTCATGATCGTACCCGTGAACGCGCTTACGTTCTCCGATGCACTTCGCATGGGAACTGAAGTGTTCCATTCGCTTAAAAATGTTCTGCACACTAAAGGATATAACACTGCTGTGGGCGATGAAGGTGGATTTGCGCCAAGCCTGAAATCGAACGACGAAGCCGTTGAAGTAATATTAGAAGCAATCGAAAAAGTAAATTACAAACCCGGTAAGGATATTTTCTTAGCACTTGATCCGGCTTCAAGCGAATTTTTCGAGAAAGGTAAATACGTTTTCTCGAAATCGGATAAAACCTCCAAGTCACCAGAACAGATGGTAAAATTTTATGAAAAGTGGGTGAAACAATACCCGATCATTTCCATCGAAGACGGTATGGCGGAGAACGATTGGAACGGCTGGAAAATTATGACAGAAACACTGGGCAATAAAATACAGATTGTCGGCGATGACGTTTTTGTGACAAATACTGAAATTCTTGCCGAGGGAATTGAAAAAGGTATTGCTAATTCCATCCTCATTAAAGTAAATCAGATTGGAACACTGACGGAAACTCTCGACTGCATCGAGATGGCAAAGCGGGCGGGGTATACCACCGTCATCAGCCACCGATCGGGTGAGACGGAAGATACAGCCATTGCCGACATTGCTGTCGGAACGAATGCGGGTCAGATCAAAACAGGATCGGCCAGCCGTACCGACCGCGTGGCGAAGTACAATCAGCTCCTGCGGGTGGAAGAAGAACTCGGAACAAACGGATGTTTCGCCGGAATTCATGCTTTCAAACATAAGAGAGGATAAACGATGTCGCTAATTTGCCGGTTATCGGTCCTGCTCTGCATGCTTCTTGCAGTACCGCTGTACGGTCAGCAGGACGATCGTGATTCTACAACGCTAGTGGATGCGGTGAATTCTTTCCTCGGGCTCAATCAACCGAAACTCGGCTTCATGGCGCAATTTGCCACGGAATTGAGCGATAACGAATATGACACAAGGACAGAATTTACATTGCGCAATCTGCGGTTTTACTTTACAGGAAAAGCGGGAGATAAATTTTCATATTTTTTTCAGGGAAATCTCAACGGGAAGTATGAATTCCTCGATCTAAGATTGTCGTACAATCTCAGCAGAATTTTCAGAATCGACGGGGGACGCCTAAAAACTCCTTTCGGTATAGAATTTCTGAGAAATGACGCCAAATTATTTTTCGTGCACAGGTCAATGACCGCGATGACAATAGGTCCCCTACGGCAGTACGGAGTTCAGCTGCAAACATCCCTTTTCGATAAACGTATTCATTTAACTTCCGGAGTATTTAACGGCGGGGGAGATCAGCCGCCAAAAATTTCTCTCGTTGTGGGTAAAATAAATACCATACCGATTCTGCAGAACGTTGGCGGTTCACATCTCCAGATCGAATTAGGCGGAAGCGCTGCGTTCACACGCAGGGAAGAGGATTTTCCGGATTTTATTTTCGTTGAAAATAATCATCTCCTCTATGGTACACATGCGCGTGTAACATACGGATCATTCTGGCTTGAAAGCGAATACGACGCTGCTTCCAGCAATAACAAAAAAACCATTGAAGGATTTTACTGCGACCTCGGTCATAAATTCGGAACTACGTGGGAAGCTGCTGTCCGCTTCGATTGGATGGAGCGTTACTCGGTTCTTTATTCTCCCATCATGAGTAAAGATATCCTGAGGAAATATCTCGTCGGAGTAAACTGGTATCCTCTTGATAATATAAAGATACAATTCAACTTAGAGAGGGAGGAAGCCGGTTCAAATATTCACACAGGATACATTAATGTCCAATACGCAATCAATTATGAGTAATACAATAACATTCGGTACCGACGGGTGGCGGGGGAAAATTGCAGAGGATTACACCTTCGACAATGTGCGCAGGTGTACGCAGGGATTCGCTGAATATATTAAATCCACACGCAAACAATACCAGCTCGGCATCGTCATCGGAGGCGACCGGCGGTTCCACTCAGAAAATTTCGCTGCAGCAGCAGCCGAGGTTATCGCCGCAAATGATATCCCGGTTCACTTCTGCGGCGGTGGAGTTCCCACTCCCGTCCTTTCCTACAGCATCAGGGAACACGGTGCAGTCGGCGGAATTAACATTACAGCCAGTCATAATCCATATTCCGATAACGGGTTTAAAGTCCGTGATGAAAACGGCGGCGCGATAGATCCGGACGGACTGAAAAAAATTGAATCCATGATTCCCGCATCAATTTCGGAAGTAAAGCGGATAAAATTTGATGAAGCGATAAAATCCGGTCTGATCCATCATTTTGATCCGAATCCTGCTTATATAAAACAAATTAAGACCATGGTCGATCTCGATCCGATACGAAAGGCAGGTCTGAAAGTTCTTGTTGACCCAATGTGGGGAAACGGGGCAGCTTGGTTCAAAAACCTTCTGGCGGGTGGTACGACCCAGATCATAGAAATTCACGGCGAACGGAATCCCCTCTTCCCTGAAATGGCACGGCCTGAACCGATCCCTCCTAACGTAGATGCAGGTCTCCTGAAAGCAAAAGAACTGAAAGCTGATGTCGTAGTGTTTACGGATGGCGATGCCGACCGGTGCGGATTTGCAGACGAAAACGGACAATTCATAGATCAATTACGTGTCTATGCCCTTCTGGCGATGTATCTGCTCGATGTCCGTAACCAGCGTGGTGCAATTGTCAAAACACTCTCCACAACGTCGATGCTTGAATCCCTGGGAAAACTCTACAACGTCCCGGTTTATGAGACGGGTGTCGGCTTTAAGTACGTTGCCCCCCTGATGATGAAGCATGATGCAATCATCGGCGGTGAGGAAAGCGGAGGTTATGCCTTTCGCGGCCATGTCCCAGAACGTGACGGCATTATGGCGAGTCTTTTCTTCCTCGACTTCATAGTGAAAACAAGAAAAAAACCTTCTGAACTCCTTGCAGAGTTATTTGCAAAGGTGGGACCTCACTTTTATGATCGTATCGACTTCACAATAGAAGCAACTCAGAGAGATGAAATCCTCCGGCGGATAAAAGCACAATCGCCAAAGCGAATTGCCGGGCTTGACGTCGTGAAAGTAAATCAAACAGACGGATTCAAATACATATTAAGCGACGGAAGCTGGCTG
>CAYGXH010000287.1:0-4515 GCA_964353675.1 uncultured Chlorobiaceae bacterium | reverse complement strand
AATTCCCGTGATTTTTCCTTCCCACATCACTCCGATCCTATGGCTGATACCGAGAAGTTCCGGTAAATCGGATGAGATCACTATTACGCCGACACCTTCCTGAGCGAGTTTGTTGATGAGATTATAGATTTCAAATTTAACTCCGACATCGATGCCGACCGTTGGCTCATCAAAAATGAGGAGCTTCGACCTCGTAAAGAGCCATCGTGCCAGTACGACTTTCTGCCGATTGCCGCCGCTTAAATTCTCAACCTCCTGTTCAAGCGAGGGTGTTTTAATTCTCAGGTCTTCGGTAAACTTCTTAGCGATAGAATTTTCCCGGCTCCTGTCAATGAATATCCCTTTTACAACATCATGTAAATTAGAGAGCGAAATGTTCTCCCGTACATTCATCTGCATGATCAGTCCGTACCTGTTGCGGTCCTCAGTCAGTAAACCGATCCCCAGACGAATCGCTTCGCGCGGGGAACGCGGAAAAATTTCACTGCCATCTAGTTTGATGCTCCCCCGTTCTTTTTTATCAGCGCCGAAAATTATCCGGGCGATTTCACTCCTGCCGGCTCCTACAAGACCGGCCAATCCGAAAATCTCACCGCGGTATATACTCAGGGATATATCTTTCAGTATGCCGCCGTTTATCCCTTCCAGCCGCAGGACCTCAGGTCCGCGCTGGAGTTCGACTTTCGGATATTCCTGTTCGAGTTCGCGACCCACCATCCACCGAACGAGACTCCTCCGATCAGCTTCACTCACTCGGCAGCTGTGTATATACTTCCCGTCTCGCAGGACGGTAAGTCTGTCGCCAATCTCAAAAATTTCCTCCAACCTGTGAGAAATATATATTATGCCAACTCCCTCCGCTTTAAGCCTTCTGATAACTATAAAAAGATTCTTCAGTTCGTTCTCCGTCAGTGCGGCCGATGGCTCATCCATCGCAAGAATTCTAACTTTCTTCGATATAGCTTTAGCAATTTCTACCATCTGCCGCTGTGCAACACTGAGTGAGTGGACGGGGATGTCAGTCGGTATCTCCTCGCCAAGCTGTGCAAGCGCCGTACGGGCAATTTCATGCATTGCCGGGTAGTTAATGAACGGTGTTTTTGCTTTAGTCGGTTCGCTGCCGAGAAGGATATTTTCGGCAACAGTTAATTCCGGGACCAACTTAAACTCCTGGTAGATCATGCCGATGGCGTGCTTCTGCGAATCGGCGGGCGAATGAAAAGTGACCTCTTTGCCATCGATGAAAATTGATCCGCCGTTTTTCGTCGTTGCTCCGGAGAGAACTTTCATGAGCGTCGACTTGCCGGCGCCATTTTCTCCGAGGAGGCAGTGAACTTCACCTGACTGAAGCGTAAAATTCACATCCGAGAGCGCCAGAACACCCGGATATTCCTTCCTGATGCCGCGCATCTCAAGAAGAGGATGCATATTTACTCCAGTTTCTTCTCTCGAGACTTTCTAAGTCAACAATCCCGACAGCCGCGGGGATGACCTTCGGTACTTCTGCCCCGGCAAAGTAGTTGCGGATTACTCCAATGGTTGTCTCGCCAATCTTTGCAGCTTCCCTCCGCAATCCCTCTTCAAGGTCTTTATAAAATACATGTCCGCGTGTCAGGAGTGATACACCGGCGACTTTTCCCGCTTTCGATTCCTCCATTTTTCCGCAGGCAGAAAATATTATCAATATGATCATGATGCCAGCTGCTAAATATTTCATAGCGGTTTACCTAATATTTTCTGCGTATGATTTGATGTTGGGACTGATTTACGGTCAATTAAAATATCCCCGTTTTCCACTTCATTGCATACTCTTCAACATTTTCCTTTGTCACAATATCCACTCCGGAATCGATCACGCGCGGAAGTTGTTTACCTTCTTTGATTTCCTTCAACATCCTAACACTCTCATACCCCCATCCCCAGAGTTTCTGACCAATGAGCGCGTGAACATAATTTTGCCGGAGATAATCAAGCTCTTCAGGCAGAGCGTCAAATGCTATCACAACCACATCGCCCGGCTTTTTCTGTGCAAATGGTCCCGGAGGAGGGGTGAAGATGCCCCAACCACCGATGAGAACCCAACCTTTTAAATTCTTCTGCGCCTGCATAACGGCTTCCATGCCGCTCACGCCTTTGTTCACATCATCATAACAGTATTCCGTCGCGACGACTTTAATATCGGGATATTGTTTTAGATACTCTAGAAGTCCGTTTTTTCGCTCTTCAAGGTTCGGCGCGCCGGGAGTACCCATAAGCAGCGCAATATCGCCTTTCGTCCCCATATACTTAACGAGGTATTCTCCCATTGTCTTGCCACTGCCGGGATTATTTGTTCCGTAAAAGGATATCCGTTTGCTTTCCGGCGCATCAGAGTCAAATGTTACGACCGGTATTCCTGCATCAACAGCCTTGTTGATCGTCTCTTTCAGCGCATCTGCATCATTAACGGAAATTGCTATACCGTCCACTTTCCGTTCGATAAGGCTCTCGATAATTTGTGCCTGCTCAACGGCATCGGACTTGACCGGAGCATGGCGTTCCACTACAATTTTACCGCCGCCCAGATCCCTGGCTGCGGCTTCCGCTCCCTTCCATGCAACCTGAAAAACCGGATTGTCGAGAAGTTTCGGAACAAATGCGAACACCCACCCCTTATTTTCGGTTTTTCTACCGCATCCGAAGAGAAGCAAGGTAACGGCAACGGAAAGAAAGAACAGTTTTTTCATGAGTTATACTCCTGGTTAGTGTAATATTTCGATATCGGATTACTGTTTTGTTTTCCTGTCTAAAATGACTGCAAGCACGATTACGAGACCGATGGCAACCTGCTGCCAGTATGCCGATACGTTCAGCAGGACGAGTCCGTTGCGGAGGATACCCATCAAAAGCGATCCTATGATTGCGCCAAGAATAGTGCCCCGACCGCCCGAGAGACTGATACCACCGATGACAGCCGCTGCAATCACGTCGAGCTCGTATCCAAGTCCGGCTGTCGATTGCCCAACTCCGAACCGTGACGTGAAGAGAACTCCTGCGATTCCGGAAGTTATCCCGCAGAGCGTATAGACAACGAGCTTCATTCTGTTTACGTTTACGCCGCTGTAGAGCGCCGCCTCTTCGTTACCGCCTATCGCATAGACGTACCTTCCCCACTTCGTGGATTTAAGGAAATAACCGGCAACGATTGCGACAAATATCATTACCACAATCGGAATAGGAATACCGATGATGGTCCCTTGTCCGAGTTTAAGAAACTCTTCCGGAAGATTGCGTATGGTTTCACCGCCTGTGAGAGCAAATGCCAATCCTCTCGCTATACTCATGAGTCCGAGTGTCGCAATGAACGGGGGCAGCTTCGCATGCGTTATGAGAAGTCCGTTTGCCATTCCACTTGCCATTCCGACAATTACTCCGATAGCCAGAGAGAGAGGCATTCCGAATCCTTCATTGAGGAGCACAGCCGTTACGACGCCGGAAAGACCGAGAAGGGATCCGACGGAGAGATCTATTCCGCCGGTAATAATGACCAGCGATTGGCCGACCGCCATGATTGCTATGAAGGAGAGCGCTCGTATAACCTGTGAAATATTTGACCAGCTCAGGAAAGTTGACTCGAAGAAATTCTCACCGCCGAACGACGAGGTCAAAATTGTGAGAACTGCGACCTCAACAAGGAGAGCAACCCAGATGCCAAGACGTTTTTTCTTCAAGCGTTTATTATCCCGTGTCAGAGAATCTTCTTCAGCCAATTTTTTAACAGTCCATCTTACAAAGAAATGTTGGAAAAATCAATTCTATGGAGTTTAATCCCGTGAAAACGACCTGATAAATGCGGTATGCATGAAACCGGCAGAAAAAAAAGCTCCTACGAAAATAATTACATGCATACATTCCGTAGGAGCAGATAGTTCATCTAACAGCGTCAGTGGCTTAACAACTCGCCTTTTCCCTTGATTTTCATCAACTCAACTGCTTTTTGGGCGATATGTTCTGCGCTGACTTCGAATTCTTTAACTAATTCCCAAGGAGCACCGGAATCACCGAAGCGATCTTTTACACCGATTGCCCCCGTGATAATGGGATTGCCGTAGAGGTGCGGGCACTCGGTAATGATACTGCTCACTTGCCAGGCAAGGGCGCCGATCTGGTGTTCTTCTGCCGTAATAACAACATTTGTTTCCCCCGCAGCCCGGATGACCGATTCCTTATCCATGGGTTTCATCGTATGAATATTGACGATTCTTGTTTCCCATCCGAACTCTTTTTTCAGGATGTATGCCGCGCGCATTGCCTCGGGCACCATTGGTCCGCATGCAACGATGGACAAGTGTTCATTTTCATTAACATATTGATCCGCAATAACTGTCTCAAAGGCATCGATAAAGTTCTGAGATTCTTTTCTGAAACGGATAACATTTGCTTTACCGAAAACGAACGGTGTTGCGTCTGTTGTTATGACGGGAGTTGCTTCACGGGCAAAGCGGATGAATTTCGGACCGGTGTGTTTAAGGAGAA
>CAYGXH010000286.1:0-4519 GCA_964353675.1 uncultured Chlorobiaceae bacterium | reverse complement strand
AATCATTTGCAGGTATTGCCGAAGTGAACGGTGAACCGTATTTCTCGAACAAACATGTATGGGAGGAAGGTCTTTTCCCGTACCGCATTCCGCTCAAGTTCATTCATGCTTCTATACCTCAAAATCGGGTAATTCTGTCGAAGAAGGTCAGGGATGTGCTGACGTCGGTATGGGGTCCGAATTATCACAAGGGCATATTGAGCCAGCTTCTGCTGGATAACAGTCAGGCGGAAACGATTATCGGAGAGATACGGTCGTCGCAAAACGATCTCGCTGAAATTCAGTCCGACATCCGCGAGCTGGTCGTCATGTCGAAACCATTAAGGAGATCCGCGGGAAAGGTCGAGCAAAGGTCTGAAAGAGAAAAGGAAATAAATTCGACTGAGGTTTCGGCGTGCGACACGATCGGGACCGAAGATGAGATATCCGCGCATGTACACGGACAGGGTTTGCTGGTTCAGCTCGGGAAGGTTATCGGATGTTCGGTATGGATTTCATCACTTTATCGAAACCGTCACTATATGGGGAAGCCGCTCGGTGACGGATGTTTGGAGTCGTTATCTAATCTGCACATGAACGAAGATGTGACGAATTTAATTTCATCGATCGATGTTGTATGGCTGCGGCACAATGTTCCCTTATGTGCATTTGAAGTTGAGACCGCACCGACGATGTGTTCCGGATTATTGCGGACATCCGATTTGATTACAGTCGCGCCGGCGCTGAATATCGGGATGTTCATTGTTGCTCCCGGGAACATGCGCGAAGATTTACGCAAGATGATATCGCATCCGACATTTCAGAATATCGGACTTAGCGAGGTCTGCAGATTTATTCCGATCGAAGGGATGGAAGGACTTTTATCGAAGATCGATGGATTGAACGGTCACGTTAAAACGGACATTTTAGACACCATCGCGGTGGAATTAGAAGAAGAATATCCGGGGAATCTGGACATTTAAGTATACAGTGACCAAGAGACGGAAGAGACTTGTAAAAGCAGATTTATTTTTCCGTCTGTAAATTCCGTTCCTGATAGAGGGATCAGGCTAAAATGCGTAAGATTAATGCGTTAACGATGCTTGACTCTGCCGGGCTTTATTTGTAATATTCGGATCAGTGGGAGAAGGGATTTGAGGGATATTAAAAGAACGGATACCGATGATGATGTTCCCCTTCTCAATAATGAATCGAGCTTGTCGGGTTGAATATAAAACGGTAATAATAGAGATAAAAGAGGTAATAACGCAATCCTTTGTGGCTCAGCGAAGGACGAGTATTGCGTTGTTATATGAGTTGCAAGCACGTACATTTCATAGGGCGGTTTGTGGCGTACCCCTTTAGAAATGGAATCCATAAACAGTATATCCAAAATGAAGACAGAACACATAAATAGCGATAAAGAACCAGCCGAGACTAAAGACCACAATCACGTTGCGCATCTTTCTACAATAAATGCACTACAGCAAGCAGCAGGTTCCAATGAAAGCAAACAGAACACCACATCCCCACAGCAACCAACGAGCAATCAATCTCCTGACGCTTTCATTATCCGAACCAAGAAATTTTTTATTAGTCAGGATGCCCCCCAATGGACTATGGTTATACTTACATCCTTCATAGTTGTACTCACTTTCGCCACAACGTACTTCAATTGTCGTTATATTTCGATTTATGAAGCCACTACACACATCGACACGAGGGCATACATGGTAATCAAAAGTGTATATATGGGGGACAGCCCGCCAATTCGCATCACAGTTGAGTTTACAAATGCTGGGAAGACACCAGCCTATAAAATGAAACATACTGGTGCAACAAAACTTGGGAGTACTGGGATTAGTTCTGCGGATATCGACAGTATTGAGCATTCTATTCTTGGCGATAATCCCTATAATACTGTCGGGGCAGGTGTTCCATATCTCGGTAAGTTGGCTCCTCAAGATACTAGCGCAATTTCTTTCTACCAAGTTCTCTCTGGTATGCGACCACTTTTTATATTGGGCAAACTCAAATATATTGATAGATTTGGCGAAGCTCATTTTACCAATTATTGCTTTCGATATAGTTTCACAACTAAACATTTTGCATCCTACGGTCAATACAACGATGCAAATTAGAAAACACCTTTTACGCCACAAACCGCAAAAACTATTGAGCGTGCCAGCAGCTAACAGCAAAAACAATGACGCAAACTTTTGCCTCCCAACGCTATTGATGTTTGCTTTATTTATTCGCTCACGAAAATGATTCATAATAGTTCACTCATAAACAACATTGTTTTTGCATACGTTGTGCGCAAGTTTGCCGCCAAGAATTAACCCCAACATGATAAAGGTTCAACCATGTTAGTAACAGAGTTAAGTTGGAGACTGATCTTGCTTTTTCTTCCTGGCATAATATGCACTTTGACTATCGACTTATTGACAATTCATGGACGATGGTCTCCTTTTGATTTTCTGCTCAGAGCATTCGTTTTTGGTATTGTTACATATTTGTTGCTACAGTTGATCTTGTTTGTTCCAAGCGGCATAGGTAACCTTTGCAGTCGTGAACCGATCAACCTTACATATATGTCCATTTGGCAATCGCTAGCAAAGCAAGAAACGGCTGTTGACTTCCGAGAAATCGCAGGCTCTTCACTTCTCTCCCTCATCGTAGGACTCTTAGTTAGCAAAATTATGAACGATAAATTGATTATAAAAATAGGAAGAAAATTGAAGATCACTACCAAGTTCGGGGACGATGATGTCTGGTCATATTTTTTGAGCGGCGATGATGTACACTGGGTATGGATTCGACGCCCACAACAAAATATTGTGTACGAAGGTTGGGTTCAGTCGTTTTCTGAATCCGAAAAGACCCGAGAAATTGTTCTGAGAGACGTGAAAGTTTATACAAACAACGATTCTTCCTTTTTGTATGAAGTTCCCGCTGCGTATCTTAGTGGCGAACCCAATAGTCTGCAAATAGAGCTTCCACAAGACTCATCTCATTCTAATGGAAAATGAACTGTTAATCATAAAATAAAATTTCGATGACGTTCACAAAAAAGGATACAATAATGCCACGAGAAATTCTGTCTGAAGGAACTGACAAGAAATCTATAAAGCCGAGGCCGGTAGAGCCACGCCCGAGCAGTCCGCCTCCAGCCCAGTCACCACCACAAAATACTCCGCCTCCAGCTCAGTCACCACCGAGCAGTGGGAACGAAGGCGGTAACACAGCATCAGATAGTTAAGTCAAACGGACTGGCTACAAGATGGACGGCAAACAACGACGCTCCATTTATGATAGAAATAAATAATAGTTGTTACTCAATGCTTTTGCTCACGAGAAATTTGTCATTTGATAGTTCGCAAAAGCAGTGCGTCGTTTGGCGAAACGACGTTATACATCGCAATCCTCAAGAAAAACATGATTATGATATTATTGTAAGAAACGCGGATGAAATTATTGCTGCAAAAAATAAAAACCCAAACTCAGACGCGACGTTATTGAAGCAAGAGATCGACCAACTGGTGTACAAGCTGTACGGGTTGACGGAGGAGGAGAAAAAGATAGTGGAGGGGAAGTGAAAGATATAGAACTTCAACGATTAATTTTGTAAAGCGTGTACCGAGGTGTGGTAATGGGGAAGTAACTCAAAGAAAGAATACCCATAAACATGAGAGAGATTGATAAGACATTGCTCATTGAAGAAGTCAATCTGCCAGACATTCAGATACCGCGAAGATCAGTCAACCTAGTGTTAATGCAGCCACATGTGAAACTCGAGGTTGAGAATGAGCCATTCAAGTGGATACCTGACAGCGTTGCAGATCAGATAGTTGCAATCAAGCGAACTCTGGAGATATCGAACGGTCCAATAGATGGATTGGAAGGCCATGCCCATTTCACCGTGTTCCCGGAATATTCGATTCCAGGTATTGACGGAGTGAAGACAATTAGCGCCTTCGTCGAGAACAAAGGATGCAAGAACGGACGGATTGTTATTGGGTGCGTGGATGGATTAACTAAGAAGGAGTTTCTCAGTTTCGAAGAAGTGCCAGATACATTTGTCCATGAGAAAACCCTCGCAAACCTGAAGGATGATCATTGGGTAAACTGTGTTATAATCTGGTGCAAAGACTTGGCTGGGAACGTCCGCAAATGGATTCAGCCGAAACTTGTTCCAGCTAGACCCGAAAAGACTACGGAATGCAAGAGCATGATGCGAGGAGAAGTCGTACACCTCTTTAAAACCAAGTTTGATGACAAGACAAATTGTCGATTTTTATGCTTGATTTGCATCGATTGGATAGGAAGGAACTTATCGGGAGAAGGGATACAAAGCGTATTAGGTGTTCTGAACAAGAAATGGGAGGATGGTGACGGTGAAAGAAAGGAGCTGTCATTCGTATTCTTGCCACAGCTCAATGACAAACCATCCGATCATAATTTCATGGAGAACACTCGGAACTTCTTTGAGAAGAATGATGAGCATCGTTTCGTTGATCGGACTAATTGCATAATTGTG
>CAYGXH010000285.1:0-4526 GCA_964353675.1 uncultured Chlorobiaceae bacterium | reverse complement strand
TTTACAACCTTTGTGTTAAGTTGATCGAGGATTGGTTCCTTCAATGACTTTATCTGATCCTGCTTAACATCGTTCTGCATCTCGAAAATGATGATCTCATTTTCCCCCTTCTTCAGCCGGCAGCCCGGAAGATACAGAGTTTGCTGCGGACCGACATTCCAGTATCTTCCCAGGTGATGACCATTAACGAACACAATTCCTTTTCCCCATTCACGCATATCGAGAAAAGTATCGCCAGTTTTATCAAGCGTAAATATACCCTTATAAAAAACCGGCGAGCCTTCAGAATATTTATCTTTGTATTTATCAAGATCCGGCTGTTTTTCGAAAGGCATGCGATACATTTTCCAGTTGTCTGATATTTCCTTACCGTTTATTGTTACAGGACTGATAATTCCTTTTGTATTGCGGACAATTTCTGCTCCGTAGTTAATCCGACCCATGTTTTCCACAAATATTTCCAGCAGACCATTTTCGGGGATATTAACACTGCAGAAATATTTTTTATAGTAACGGTTCAGAGCGCCAATTTTTTTACCGTTTACAAAGACAAGCGCGTAATCACGGAGTCCGTCAATTTTTAATTCACCGATAACAGTATCCTCAAAACGCCGGCTGTACATTACAAAACCGTGTCCCTGGTTAAGTTCTTCAAATGTCAGCGGGCGATCGGCCTCAGCAGGTTCAATATCTTTCTGAATATCGGAAAGGTTTACTGCTTTGGTTAATCTGATATCCGGTATTTCAATAACCGGAATGCGCTCTGGAACTGCGGGAATCTCATACGTTACGTATCGTTTCATCGTCTCACGAATAAGCATATACTTTGGTGTTGCCCATCCCGCTTCGCTTAGAGGTGCATCATAATCGTACGAAGTGATGTCAGGTTGAATATCGTGCTCTGTGTTATAATTTGCTCCGGAGGTATAGCCAAAATTTGTTCCGCCGTGAAACATATAGAAGTTAAATGACACGCCGCCCTTTAGATATTTTTCCATTTGCTTAACCACATCTTCCCTAGCAACTTTTTCGAACGGCTCCGCCCAGTGATCCAACCAACCCGGATAAAATTCGGCGACCATATATGGACCCTTCCCGCCGTTGTACCGGTTAACTCTCGCGCGAAGTGTATCGACATCATCTTCACCGTTAGCGGTTGGTAGAACGCCTGGGACATAACCGCCTTCAAACAGCCAGTCACCGTCAGAAGTAAAGAACGGGACATCGAAACCCGCATCCTGCAGCTGTTGTTTTAGTGCGAGCTTATACTGCATATCGTTACCATAAGAACCGTATTCATTTTCGATCTGAACCATGACAATCGGTCCGCCATGCGTGATTTGCAAATCCTTAAGTTGTCCTGCCAGGGCATTAATATATTCACTTGTAGAATTCAAGAATGCCGGATTATTACTGCGAACCACAAGTCCTTCCTGCTTTTGTAGGAACCATGGATAACCGCCAAACTCCCATTCGGCGCATGCATACGGACCAGGTCGGATAATCACCCACAGACCTTCCTCCTGAGCAATCCGAACAAATTGGGCTATATCTCTACTATCTGACCTAAAATCCCACACACCCGGTTGTACTTCGTGATAATTCCAGAAAACGTATGTCGCGATCGCATTCAATCCCATCGCACGCGCCATCTGAAGCCTATGCCGCCAATATTCTTTAGGAATACGTGCAAAATGTATCTCTCCGCTAATGATGCGGATCGGCTTCCCATCGAGCAGGAATTCATTATCAGCAATCGCGAACGTGTGGTTAGGTACCTGAGAAAACAGCGCAGCGGCATATAGAAATAAAAAACAAATCATCAAAATGTTACGCATCATTTTTCTATCCTTTCGGGTGTGCCGATGGTTTTGAATTGAACAATTATGGAAGAAGTAACTTCACCCGAATATTCACAGGAAAATTCAATCCGATGTTTTCCGTTCTCTATCTTCGGAATACTTCGCGAACATTGGATGGTCTTTATCTGTAAGCCTTTCTGATCATACACGCGTGCTTCCGGATATCCTTCACAGAGTAATGACTCATTCGCTTTGAGTTCGGTTGGAAAAACAAACGAAGTTAATTTATCGATGGTGAATTTAGGATTTTTCACCTTGCCGCTATCACCCAGAATCCGCAGTATGAACTGTACAGGCTGGTCCCCATCCGGATTAATGAATTCCATTGTCACGGTACTGTCATGAGAAATCTCCCAGCGGAACTCCGGAGATTTATGGTATGGGAAGAGGTTCCACGCACCTGCTTCAAGCTTTACCAGGTGATACTCGGATTTCGGATCCTTCATTCGCTCTCTCTGTTCATCAGAGAAAGTATCGGAACGGCGCGCCATTTCCCATCCGCTGATGGCATCGAGAATTGCTCCCGTCTGGGGATTTTCACGAAGGGCTTCGAGATTCGTTGCGAGTGCAAATCCGGCGTTATAACCGGCCCCTCTGGCAAGCATCCATTCGATATCCGAAAGTGTCGTAGTTGTCTTCAGGAGGTACCAACCCAGCATGTTTGGTAAATAATTTCTTTCAAAAAGTTCCTGATTTTTTATACGGTACTCCTGCATACTTTCACGAAAACCCTCATACCACGGCTCACCCCAATTGCAGTATGTATTAATGTGCCAATAGAAGTGCTTGGAGTTGCTGGTACCGTTGATTACTGTATGATTCACATTATCGTAGAAATCCTTGGCAAAGAGTTCAATGCCATAATCTCCCTCTCCCGACCCAGCACACCCTTCGTGTCCGTCGAAGTCCATCTGACTCACACCACTCTCATTAAAAAATTCAGCCATATTGCCTGCAATTTCTCTCTGCATATCAATCGTAGGGAAAAAGACACCGTATGGATGATCGAGCAGTTTTTTAACGGCGCTATTCTTGACGTGACTGGAGAGACGAGTACCAAAGGCACCACGCTCACACTCAAGCAATTGCCACGGGGGTGCTGCTGTAACACTTTTGTACCGAATCAGTTCTTCATCGATCATAACCGTATGGAGCCAATTTGCCTTCTCGTTGGTGAAATACTCGGGTGAAGCGACCGGGATAGTCCTGAGTGTTTCACTGATTTCTTCAGTCAGATAACTTCTCCCTGTTGCTGCCAGTCTTTTATCCGGAACCGGTGTAATATAAGTATCATGCGTCTGGATAAAATTTGTCAGAGTGTGTGCCCCGAGTCTTATTCCCAATGCTTTTGCCTTTTCGACACATTTTTTCAGACCGGCCATACCGTTTGGAAAGAACTTGCGGCTCACCTCATAGTGACCCCAGCTCTCGAAGGGTTCCATGTGGTAAAGAGTCATGAAGTTCGCACGCTTTGTAAAGTCTAACAGCTCATCAATATCACCCTCAGAGTAATCAGCTATCAGGTATGATCGGCCTCGTTCAGGCGAAACCTTTGCCCAGATACCATCGATCATCGGATGCGGCAGATCTTCTGCAAGCTCAATTTCTCCGATTGTCTTGAGAACATCTCTTTCCTCACAGCCAAAGAGGGCAATCTTCGAACCGATGACCGTCGATGTTCCCGTTGGAGGTACCGGCATATCGGGGAATTGCCCATCCCACACGTCAACGGTACGGAGCTTATTTCTATTAATACTGTATGCCTGCAGAGCACTTCCCCATTCCGTCCGTTCGGCTGCGCGCCCCCTGCTTCCGTCATATCCGTCTTCACTCCGCGGATATCCACCAATTGTCTCAACATTCAGAGCCTGAATTCCGATAGCGAACTTACTATCCCGGACAACTCCGACAATTTCCCCCACAATTTCATTAATTTTCATCGGAAACGGTCCCCAGATTAGCACATCCACTTTATCGATCGGCTGCACATCAATGATTTCGAAGGAAAGATAGTTGCTTTTCTTTTCTACTTCGATTTTGACGGAAATACTTTCTTCACTATAAAAGAGATCGATAGTACCGAAGGTCGGCTGATATGACAGCTTGTCCGGAGAATGTATGATACTACCAATTTTCAATCTTACAAATGGTGCGTCCTGATTCTTATCAAGCAATTCGCGTTCGTTGAGACGATCGAAGAGCGACGATATCCGGCCATCTTTTTCAAACGAGATACTCCATGAATCGACAGTAAATGTTATCTGACTGTCACTGTAAAGAGGAAAAATTAGAAGCGAAAGGGAAACCAGAATAATTGTTTTCATCATTATTCTATATGTTGAGAGATGTTCATTATTCAATTATTATTTCATCGGAAAAAATCCAAGCTTTCCCTCCAGCACCTCGATGCCATGCCGGACATGTTCCAATATTTTTTGCAGTGATTCTGATATGAGTGACATTTTCAGTTTTGAATGAGCCCGTTATAGATTTTACCTTGCTCTCTTCGGATTGAGATTCTGCCTCTGCCCTCAGATCCTGCTCGTATACAGTGTGGAATTCACCATTTCCGGATGCGACTTCAAATTTAACATGTGCCGGGAGGAAGATCCATACATCCTGCGACTGAAGGAACCGTGCGGTGATTGACGAGAGTGATCTGGG